>DATBAA010000106.1:0-11562 GCA_036271755.1 Myxococcales bacterium
AGCGCAACCGCCTGGCGCGCGAGATCCATGACGGCCTGGGCGGAGTACTCTCCAGCGTCGTCATCCAGAGCGAATACCTGCTGAACATGATCGACGGGTCGGAGGTGCGCTCGCGGCTGGCCGGCAATGACGAGGCGCGCGCGGCCATCCTGCCGACCATCCGCAAGGAGCTGGCTGAGCTGCACGGCGCCGCCGAGGATTCGATGGACGAGCTACGCCGGTCGTTGCGGATGATGAAGGAGGACTTCGACCTGGTGGCGACGCTCGAGGACTACTGCCGGCTCGCCAGCACCCGCCACCGGCTGGACGTGCGCTTTGCCCGCACCGGCAGCGAGCGGTTCGTCGGCCCGGAGAGCGCGCTGGCGCTCTTCCGCGTCCTGCAGGAGGCCCTCACCAATGTCGCCAAGCATTGTCCGCAGGGCACCCTCGTCGAGGTGACGTTGACCTTCAAGCGCGGCCAGGCGCACCTGCGCATCGAGGACCGCGGCCCCGGCTTCGTGGTGGACGGCGGCCCGCGCGACGGCCACTACGGGCTTGCCAACATGCGCGAGCGGGCCAACAAGGTTGCAGGAGAGATTCGAGTGGCGTCCGAACCCGGCAAGGGGACGTGCATCGACCTCGCAGTCCAAGCCGGCGAAGAGGAAGTGCATCCATGACCAGCACCGAGAAGATCACCGTCGTCATCTGCGAGGATCAGCCGCAGGTCCTGAGAAACCAGCTGAAGATCCTGCAGGAGTCGCAGGAGATCGACGTCATCGGCACCGCGCTCTCCGGCGAGGCGACGCTTCAGCTCCTGGAGCAGCGCCAGCCCGACGTGCTGCTGCAGGATCTGGGGCTGCCGCGCATGACCGGCATCGAGGTGACCCGCGAGGTGAAGCGGCGCTGGCCGGCCATCGAGGTGCTGATCTTCACCATCTTCGACGAGGAGGAGAAGGTCATCGACGCGGTCAAGGCCGGCGCCAGCGGCTACCTCTTGAAGGGCGCCACCTCGGCGAAGATCATCGAGTCGATTCGAGAGGTGAAGTCCGGCGGCTCGGTCATCCAGCCCAACCTCGCCCGCCGCCTGCTCAAGCATTTCCACGTCCCCGAAGACGGCCTCGAGCCGTTCAAGGCGCCGCTGCCGCCCGGCAACCGCGAAGAGCCCGCGACGCGGCCGCTGACCGAGCGCGAGATCGAGATCTTGCGGCTCATCGCCAAGGGACTCTCCAACAACGAGGCGGCGCGCGTGCTGACGCTGTCGCGGGCCACGGTGCGCACGCACCTGGAGCACATCTACGACAAGCTGGAAGTGACCAATCGCGTCGAAGCCGTGACCGAAGGGCTGCGCAAGGGCCTCATCGAGATGTGAGCCTTTACGTGGTGCACGAAGTATACTAGGTCCATCGCAATGCCCGATCTGGTTCCGCTCTTTCACCGGCAATGGTCGCTGGCCGCGCTCACCGAGCTCAAGCGCGGCGGCAAGCCGCAAGCCTCGCGGCAGACGCTCAACGCGACCTTCGCGGCGCTGGCCGAACAGGGGCTGGTGGAGAAGCGCGAGAGCGGCTACGCCTTGACCCGCCGGGGCGAGCGCGTGGCGGACCGCGCCGAGGCGCTCCTGACCGCGCTGCAGAAGCTGGGCGGCGAGGCGCCGCGCAAGTGGGCGCTGCCCGTGGTGCATGCGCTGGTGAGAAAGCCGCTGCGCTTCGGAGAGCTGAAGACCGCGCTGCACGGCACCACGCCGCGCGCGCTCTCCATGGCCTTGAAAGACGTGATCAAGTCCGGGCTGGTCGAGCGGCGCATCGTCGACGGCTTTCCGCCGCGTAGCGAGTACGCCCTGGGCAACAAGGCGCGCTCGCTGGCGCCGCTGCTCGAAGCGCTGTCGAAGGCCTAGGCGCGGTCGATCCGGCAGGCGAAGCAGCCGAACTTCGCGAAGCGCGCGTGCACGTACGCGACCTCGGGCTTCGCCAGGAGCTGCTCGAGGAGCGGCTCCAGCTCCGCGCCCTGGACGACGTCGGCCGCGAGGATGCGCTGGTCCGCGCTGTAGCCGCGCAGCGCCAGCAGCCTGCGCCGCAGCTGCTCGGGAATCACCGGCGACGAGGCGCGCGTGCAGCGGCGCTCGTGCGCGTAGACGGCGCCAAACTCTTTGTAGGGGCCGAGCTTCTCGAACGGGCTGTGCGAGAAGAGCAACATCCGCTCTGCGGGCTGTGCGTCTTCGAGGCAGTGGCGGCAGGGATAAGAGCTCGGCGCGTCCGCGACGACGAGCTCGACCGTGGGGTCGCCCTCGGCGAGGCGGAAGTGAGCGCGGGCGACGGCCGCGGTCTCGATGGGCTCGATTCGGAAGTGGATCATGCACGCCGTGATAGCGCTCAGGGCTTCGCGAGTCTGGCCGCGGACGGACGCTGAATTTGCTAACGCAGGCGCAACATCTCGTTGGGCTCGAAAAGGCCCTCGCCGTCGAGGCCCGCGGCCTCCAGCGCGGCGGGCGGATAGCCGATGTCGCAGAGCCACAATTCGCCCGTGTATTGCCAGGCCAGGTCGGCGAAGAGGCCGGCCGCGGGCAGTCCCAACGCGAGCGTGTTGCGCGCTTTCAGCGTGGGCTCCAGCGGGTCTCCGGAGTCTGGCTCGAGGCCGCTCGGACACTCGATGGAGAGCGCCTGGGCGCGGACCTCGTTGCAGAGGCGGATGAGCGAAGCCAGCGGCTCTTTGGGCGCGCCGTCGAGGCCGACACCCACGAGGCCATCGATCACCAGATCGGCGTCGGCGAGCAGCGTCCGCACCGCCGGCGAGCGCGGCTGCAGCAGATCGAGGCGCAGCGCTTCGCAGACGCTCGCGGCCGCGGCGGTCTCGGGCCGCATGTCTCGCTCGCCGCCGACCAGCACCGCGCTGCACTCGGCGCCGAAGCCGTGGAGGATGCGCAGCGTGTGCAGCGCGACGCAGCCCTTCACGCCGTTGCCGCACAGCCCGACGATGTTCGCCCCCGCGATCTGGTTGTCGAGCAGCTTGCGCGAAAGTGCCGCGGCAGCGCGCGCCGCGGCCTCGGTCATCTGATCGCGCGTCACGCCCAGCTCGACCGCGGCCTGCTCGACGTCGGCCAGGATGGAGGTGCTGATGGGCGGAAGCTCCAGCGCGCTGGCCATGGCTAGACCGAGAAGCGGAACGGCGCGCGGTCGACGAAGATGGGCGGCGACTTGCGCTCTCCGCCGCTCGCATCCTTGACCACGAAGTAGAAGTAGCACTCGTTGCCGGGGGCCGACTCGGGCGGGATCTGCAGCGTGACCTTCTTCTTCACGCTGTCCGCCGCCGCGGCGCTGTCGCCCATCACCTTCTGATCCTGCGTGCGGTCCGCGCTCTGCGCCCAGATCTCGATGGTGAGCTGGCCCTTGCCGTTCTTGGTCTCGATCTGCAGCTCGACCTCCTGGCCGTTGGCGGCGCGCTGCAGGCTCCAGGCGGCGGCGGTGATGGTGCCGGCCTTCTCGTCCTGGGCCGCGTCCTTGGCGACGTCGCTCGCGGTCTGGCCGGCGGTGCTCTCGTCGTGCGCGTCGGAGCCTTTGTTGGCCTGCCCCTTGTCCTGCGCGGCGGCGGTGGCGTTCGTGATGGTGCGCGGGTTGTTCGTGTAGCTGCCCAGGCCCTGCGCGTCGCCGCCGCTGTCGTCGATCATCACGTCGGGCGAGCCGGCGATGATGGGCCCCGAACCGCCGCAGTGCTGGCAGGTGTCGTTCATCCGGGCCAGCGGCTTGCCGTTGACGTAGACGGTGGGCGAGCCCTTCTTGATGGTGAAGTTGTTGGGTCCGCAGCAGGCCGCGTGCAGGCCGATGTCGTCCTGGCGGGCGGCCGGCTGGTCGTTGATGAAGACGTCGGGAGACCCCACGGCGATGGGTCCGACGCCAGGGTGCGGACAGGCCGGACAGCCATGGGCGTCGGCATCGACCTGGGAGTTGTCCCCGAGACGTGCGGCAGCAGGCATGCGAGCACTCCTTTCGGAGAGTTCAGCTTACCATCGCCCGGAGCTTTGAAAAAGGCCGCGATCGCTTGCCGCGCGGGCGCGGCGCATGCTATGGGCACGCCCCCATGTTTGCGTTCATCGTCGCCATCCACGTCATCGTCAGCATCTTCCTCATCTTCGTGATCCTGCTCCAGCCGGGCAAGGCCGACGGCATGGCCGCCTTCTCGGGCGGCGGCGGCGGCTCGCAGACGGTGTTCGGCGGCCGCGGCTCGGTCACGTTCCTCTCCAAGGTCACCACCGGCTGCGCGGTCGTCTTCATGTGCACTTCGCTGACGCTGGCCTGGCGCTCGTCGCACAGCGACTCGGTGCTGCGCGCGCGCCGCAACCTGGCCGCTTCTGACGCCGCCAAGAAGACCGACGCGGCGCCGCTGACCGCGCCGGAGCCCACCACGCAGACCGCTCCCCCGGCAGCGACCGGTGGCGCCGCTGTCCCGGTCCCCGCTCCGGCCCCGGCCGGCAACACCACGCCCGAGGCCGGCAAGCCTGCCGCGGCGCCCGCGGCTCCGCCCAAGAAGTAGCGTCTTGCAGCACGTCTAGAGCGGTGCTAGAAGGCCGCTCCCTGCTCGCCCAGGTGGTGGAATTGGCAGACACGCCAGCTTGAGGGGCTGGTGGGTAAAACCGTACAGGTTCGAGTCCTGTCCTGGGCACTTTGTTACCATCGCGGCTCACTGGAGTATGAAGGCCTCAGCTCCAGTGAGCACGTGGCCTCCACACCAGGGGGCGACTCGCGGCTCCCCCTGGACCCCCACGCGTTTAGAAGCAAAACCTCAACTGCGAGAGCGGCGAGCGGTTGGTGCTTCGCTTTCTCGGCGCTCAGTCGCCACTCTTGCGGCATGGATGACTCCAAGAAGAACGAGGGCGAGGGAAGCAAGACGGCCGACGCGCAGTATCGCAAGGGCGCCACGGACTACGCCAAGCGGACGGACACGCTGCAGGTTGGCGCCGAGGCCGAGCGCGAGGTAGAGGCCAACAAGGCCGAGTACGACAAGGCGGAGAAGCTGGGCCGGTCGCACAGCGCGGGCGATCTCAAGGACGACCTGTCGGGCAAGGACTTCGACAAGAAGTGAGAGCAAGACATAGTCGCTAACTCGCCTCCGGCGACCGCGACTACAGCTCGTAGTTGTAGAGCGTGCAGCGAAGCGGGCCGTTCCAGAGCACGGGCTTCGGGCCGCGCGGGCGGATTCCGAACGCGCTCTCGAAGTCTTCGCTGCCGCTCAGCACGGTCGCGCGGTGCCGCTCGAAGCGGCGCAGGGACGCGCCCAGCTGGTGATAAAAAGTCTTCAGCTGCTTGCGGCCGCCGGCGTCGAGGCGCTCGCCGTAAGGCACGTTCAAGAGCAGGTGGCCCGGCGGGTTCAACGGCTCTGCTTCGCGAGCATCGGTCACCGACAAGAGCAGAGGCACCTTGGCGGCGCGGGCGTTGGAGCGCGCGGCATCGACGGCTTCGTGGTCGCGGTCCGAGGCGTGGATGGGCGCGGGCAGCGGAATCTCGCGCGCGTTCAGCTCGGCTCGCAGGTTTGCCAGGACCGGCGCGTCGTCGTTCTTCGTCCGCGGCCACTTCTCACAGGCCAGGACGCGATGCAGGTTGGGCGCGCGCCGCATGGCGATCAAGGCGGCCTCGATGGCCAGCGTGCCCGAGCCGCAGACCGGATCGAGCAGCGGCACCGAGCCGTCCCAGCCCGAGAGCAAGACGACCGCCGCCGCCAGCGCCTCGCGCAGCGGAGCCTCGACGGTGCGCACGCGGTAGCCGCGGTTGGAGAGCAGATCTCCCGCCAGATCGAGCGAGACGCTCACCTGCCCGTCATACAAGTGCGCGACGATGAGCACGTCCGGGTGCGAGGGGTTTACGCTGGGACGCTCTCCGGTCTTTTCGCGCAGCACGTCGACCGCCGCGTCCTTCAGCCGCTGCTCGACGAAGTGCGTGTTGGTCAGGCCTTCGGCGCGCCCGCTGGCGGCCACGGCCAGCGTCTGGCCGCGCGCGATCAAGTCGGCCCAGGGCAGCTTCATCGCGCCCTCGTACAGCTCGTCTCCGGTCGTGGCCGCGAACTCGCCCACGGGCTCGAGGACGCGGATGGCGGTGCGCAGATCGAGGCAGGCCCGCAGCGCGATCTCGCGTCCGCCGGTGAAGCGCACTCCACCCTGCCCCGGCCGGACGCCCTTGGCGCCCAAGGCCTTGAGCTCGGTTTCGAGTGAAGCTTCGGCGCCTCGCGGGCAGGTGGCGTACCAGGAGCGGAACATGGGGCCGCGCAAGATAGCGCCCGGGACTACGACTTACGAGCCCTTTGAAGAACGGCCGACTCATGCGAAAAGCGTCTCGCTTGCGCTTGGCAGTCGCCATCTTCGTCTCTCTCCTCGCTGGCTGCGCGTACAACGTGCTTCCCGGCGGTACGCCGACGAACGGCAGCGGGCCGCTCCTGCTTCGCTTCAACCACGGGCAGCGGTACATCGAGACGCCGACGGGGCGCGAGTTGCTCCCGACCCGAGAGGAGGACGTGAACCCCTATCGCGTCTTCGCGGCTCGCGGGTTGCTCTTGTGCGGGGCCACTCAACCCGAGCTCGGCCTGTGGGTCAGCCGCGATCAGGGGCGCAGCTGGAAAATAGCGGCGGTGCCGGTGATCCTGAACGAGATTCTCCTCGACGGCAAGCTGCTCTACGGTCGCGATCTGCACACTCTCTGGAAGTCGGACGACGACGGCCGCTCATGGTCGCCGGCGCTCACGGGCCGCGCCGACATCGAGACGTTCGCGGTCAGCAGCGACGGCCAGGTGCTGGCGGGCGCCGGCGGCCACATCTACTCGGCGAGCAACGGCCGCGGGCTGCGCGCCCTCACCATCCAGGGCGCGGAGGCGCCGCGCTTTCGCAGCGTGGCGGCCATCCGGCAGAACATGCTCGCCTCGGTGCGCGGGCCGGAGAAGACCGAGTTCCTGCCCCAGGTGCGCGAGCTGGTGGGCGGCCACGCCAGCGAGGCCACCGCCGCGCTCGATTCGAAGACGCCGGTGAGCTTCGGCGGCGCGGCCATCTACCTCTCGCACGACGGCGGCGCGCTCTGGAAGAAGACCGCGCTGGGCCTCGACGCCTGGCTGGTGGAGCACGACGGAGCCGTCTACGCCGTAGCCGCGGACCCGCTGCTGGAGGCCGCCGCGCTGAGCCGCAAGTGGCCCGGACTCGCCCACGCGCTCGATCAGCAGCTGCACGATCAGCGCGTCGATGCCGACGACATTCGCAACGCGCTGCCCTGGCCGGGCCGCGACGCCCTCTTGAAGGGATGGTTTCCGCTCGTCTTCCGCACCACCGACGCCGGCGAGAATTGGCAGCGGGTGACCGAGGTGCCCTACGCGGTGCGCGCCGACGTCTTCCGCCAGCTGGCCAACTATCCGGCCGAGCATTTCACGCCTGTGCAAGCCGCGCCGCGGCTCTCGCAGCCGGGCCGCAAGGGGCGCGAGGAGCTGCCCGTTGCGGAGCCGAAGATCACCCCGCGCGTGACCGCCGAGACGCTCCTGACCTTCCTCGACCCCATCCGGCTGCTCTCGGTGCAAAACCACGCGCCCTTGATCGGCTTCGCCGGCTCGGGAAAGGACCGCTGGGCGTTCGTGCCCACGCAGGAGACGTGGCTGGCGCTGAGCGCGGCGGTGGTCGCGGGGACGTCCGCCGAGGGAGAGATCTGGACGGGTACCGTCGGGCCCTATCGCGGACCGCTCGCGGAGCTCTTGCGCTCGACCGACGGCGGCGAAACCTTCAGCGAAGTGCACGGCTTCCCCAACGCGTGGCCCACCTCGCTGGCCGTCGCGCCGGGCGAGGCGTACGTCACGCTGCGCGGCACCGGCGCGTGGCGCGTCGTTCCCTGAAGTTTTGCGAGGATGGAGGCACCGACCGGAGTCGAACCGGTGAATGGAGGATTTGCAGTCCTCTGCCTTACCAACTTGGCTACGGTGCCGCCGGGGCGTCGCGAGTACCGCGAGACCCATCCGCAGTCAAGGCCGATGGGTTGCCGCTCCGCGGCACATTCCGTTGCCGCTCCGCGGCACATTCGTTTGGAGCTGCGCGGCACCTTCACTTCACGGGCGCGCGCGTGCCCTTCGGAACCACCAGCCCGCGCGAGAGCCGGCGGAGCACCTTGAGCAGCTGTCTCTTTTTATACCGCTTGTGCGCGTTGGCGCCCTTCTCGTTCGCGGCGGCGGTGTCGCGGTCGACGATCTGCATCTCCACCATGCAGAAGGCGATGCGGCCGTCGCCCGCTTCGACGGCGCGCTCCGGCAGCCGCACCGGCAGATCGACGACGAAGTTGAGCACGCGGAAGCTGTCGCCGGAGAACTCATTGCCGGGCGCCTCCTCGCGGCGGTCGTGGTCCTCGAGGTGCAGCCCGATCTGCAGCTGCGGAGCCAGCGTGCGCAGCTCGGGATGATCGTGCACCAGCTTGCGAAAGCTAATCAGTGTATTTTGCGTCTGCCCGGGCACGACGAAGTTGAAGGGGATGAGCAGCTGGCACAGGCGCACCAGCGTCGGCAGCACCTGGTCGCGGGACGGCGTCACCACCCGGTAGCGGACCTTGTCGTAGATCTGCGCGGCCAGCGTCTCCTTCTTGGCCAGGAGCTTGGTGATGACCGAGTGTCGCGTCTTCACGCTGCCCGCCGCCGCCGCGATGGGCAGGCCTTCGCGGCGCAAGGTCTCGATGACCGCGTCCACGCGCGTGGTCACCAGCTGCATCAGCTCCTCTTCCGAGAGCCGCGCCCGGTAGAGCAGCCCGCGCGCCTCGACGTGGTGGACGACGTGCATCACCTTCAAGACGAGGCACGCCATCCGCCGCAGCTTGGGGTTGCCGATGCCCGACGCAAGCAGGAAGATCTCTTGCACCTGCGTAGGCTCGGCGATCTCGGCCGAGATCTTGTAGCGGAACGACTTGCGCAGGTAGTCGACCGACTCGTCGAGGATCTGCGAGAGGCGCGAGCGATCGAACGGATCGTCGGGCTCGAAGAGGCAGAGCCGCAGGTAGTCGTCGACCTCTTCCTTGCAGGTGAAGTGCAGCCGCTTCCAGTCGATGACCGAGCCGCCGCGGAGGATGAGCCTCATCCGCTCCAGGTCGCCCAGGGACCACTGATCGGGCAGCGGAATGGGGGGTCGAACCAGCACGGGGCCAGCAACATACGCCCCGCGCGGCGACTCATCCAGAAACGGACCGGTGACATGGCCCGAGGCGCAGCCAAGACTCAGCCCGAGGCGCAGCCGAGAGTCAAAAGGTGCAGCGGATAGCGGGCATCAACGCGCCGCCGATGGTGGCGCGGAAGGCAACCGCGTCGGCTTCGAGGCCGACCTGAAACTTTTGCACGAACGGCTGGAAGGAGAGGATGGCGCCCGCGAACTCCGTCGGACCCGGCGGGCCCTCCCCTGCCGCCAGCGCGCTCCAGCCGGCTCCGGCGTGCAGCCAGAGCCCCAACCGGCCGCGCTCGTCGAAGGTCTTCATCAGGAATCGCCCGGCGAGCCCGCCGCCCACCACCGCGGTGTCTCCCGGAGCGTGCAGCGGAGCCGCCTGCATCGAACCCGCCAGCCAGATCTCGCCTGCGAAACGCTCGGTCAATTCGTACCCGATGTCGGCCCGGAAGAGCGGCCCCGCGCCAATGCCGGAGCGGTTTTGCTGGTGCAGGAAGGCCGGGCCGCCTTGAAGCTCGACCCACGGCTGCTGCACCGGCGCTGCTGCAAGCATCATCGCGACCAGGAACATGTGGTTACCCGCCCGGAGTGAAGACGAAGGGATACGTGACCGACGCTTCGCCGCCGCCCTTGGGAATGGGGAAGCGCCAGCTCTTGATCTTCGAGGCCACGCACTCCTCGACGGTGTTGTCGTGCAGCGTGGTCTCGGCGGTGTGGACCTCGGTCACGCTGCCAGCCTCGTTGATCGTCCAGCCCGACACCAGCTTGCCCGCGAGCTTGGGTTTGTTGGTGAGCTGGGTTTCGTAGCAGGTGCGCAGCTGGGCGCGGTGGTCGTGGACGACCTTGCGGATGAGCTCGGGGTCGATGCTGCCCACGACTTCAGGCTTGCCCGGTCCAAGGCCGATCTCGCCGTTCTCCTTGCCGCGCAGGCCGCCTTGGCCGTCGCCGTAGTTGGCCGTGCCGCCGCCGATGCCGTTGGTGCCGATGCGCGCCAGGCCAAGGCCGGAGCCGTCTCCGCCGCCGCCGCGTCCGCCGAGCGACTTGAGGCCCATGCCGCCGTCGCCGTGCGCGTCAGCCACGCGCGGGCCGGTGAGGTGGCCCATGGCATCGACCGCGCCCTTCTCCAGCGCGATTCCGAAAGAGTTGCTGCTGCCGGTGCCGCCCAGAGCCTTCAAGAGGCCCGAGTTGGCGACCAGCGCGTGATCGTCGGTCTTGCGCTGGGCGCGGGCTTCGCGGCGGGGCGCGGTCTTGCTGCCGGCCTGGCCTTCGATGCCCATGTGGCGCCCGACGGCCTGGCCCGGATCCTTGCGGCCCTCGTTCTGCTGCGGAGTCTTGGGAACCGGCGCGTCGTTGGGCGGCTTCACCGTCGTGCGAACCACCATGGGCCGGGGGGTGATCACCTCGGGCTCGGCGGCGATCTTGGCCGGGGGAACGCTGTCGCTCCAGTACCGCATGCCAGTCATCATCAGGACCGCGGCCACCGCTGCCGCGGCGACTCCGCGATAGTCGTTGGTCTCGCCGCCGACGCGCTGGACGCCGCGCACCCGGCGGACGCGCAGCGCGAGGTTGCCGCTGGCGAGAATGGCGACGCCCATCTGCGGCAGCGCGAAGGAGAGACCCTGCGCGTCGGCCTGGCTGCGGCCGCGGACCAGCAGCTCCTGGCCGCGCAGCACCTTGCCCTCCTCCTCGAGGAAGAGCTGCAGCGGGCGCGGCGCGTGGATGGTCCAGCCGTTGGCATCGCTCTTCAAGACGTTGGCGCGCTCGATGCCCTGGATGAGCGCGTTGTTGCCCGCGGCCGAGCCGGCGTGGAAGGTCTCGCCGGGGAGCAGCTGCCAGACGGAGACGCGGGTGTCGCCCCAGAACATCTCGACTTCGGCGCACTCGCCGCCGGAGACGGCGACCTTGGGCAGGACAGCGTAAGGATGAGCGTCGGCAACCCTGACGGCAGGAGCCGGCGGCAACTCGACCGGCGCGGCTTCGGCGGGCTCGAGGTCGAGCTCCACCTCGGCTTCGGCCAGGAGCGCGGTCTCGGCGAGAGCCCCGGCGGCCGCGGTCTCGCGAACCACCGAGAGCGCCGGCGCGTGCTTGACCTCGGCCACCTCTTTGCCCGCCACCAGCTGCAGCCGCGGGCTGCGGCGCGGCGGCACCGGCGCCAGGTGCGGCTGGGCCGCGACCTTCTGCAGCTCGACCATGATGCGCAGCTCGCCAATGGAGATGAGGTCTCCGTGGCGCAGCGGCGCGGCGATGATGGGTTGGCCGTTCAAGAAGAGCGGCGATGCGCCGGTGGCGCGGAGCACCACGCCTTGCGGCGTCACGTCGATGACCGCGTGGCTGGCGTCGACGCTGGCCGAGTCCAAGACCAGGTCGGCCTCGGCGCTGCCGACGCTGATGCGCTCGGCCTTGAAGGGGCGAGTGCTGATGAGCTTCCCGCCGTCGTA
>DATBAA010000107.1:0-20044 GCA_036271755.1 Myxococcales bacterium
CCCATCACCGTCCAGCGTCCCACCGGCTGGAGCTGGCGGCGGGAATCGAACCCGCGACCTCCCGCTTACAAGGCGGGTGCTCTGCCGGCTGAGCTACGCCAGCTAACCCTCTGATTTTTCAAGCGCTCCCCTCTAGAAGAGACACTTCCCCACCGAGGGGACGCACCTTCTATTGGATCGATTGGGCGTTGTCAAGCGGACGACCGCCGGGCGTCCGGCAGGCTCCGGAGGTCACTTCAGAGACCTCTGGCGGGCCACCTCATATAAGGAGATGGCGCCGGCGGCCGAGACGTTGAGCGAGCCGACCTTGCCGCCCATGGGGATGCGGGCGACGTGGTCGCAGGTGCTCCGGACCAGCGGGCGGACGCCCGAGCCCTCGCTGCCCATCACCAGGGCCGTGGGGGTCTTGAGATCGATGTCGCCCAGGTCCCGATCGCCGTCCGCTGCCAGGGCCACCGTCCAGATGCCGTTCTCCTTCATCTGATCGATGGCGCGGGCCAGGTTGGTGACGCGGGCGATGGGGCAGTGCTCCAAGGCCCCGGCTGCCGCCTTGGTCACCAAGGGAGTGATGCCGGCGGCGCGGTCCTTGGGTAGGACAACCCCGTGGGCACCCAAGGCGTGGGCGCTGCGGATCAAGGCGCCCAGGTTCTGCGGATCGGTGACGCCGTCCAGCACCAGCAAGAGGGCCGGGCCGTTCTTGATGGTGTCGAGCAGGTCGGGCAGCTCCAGATAGACGAACTCTGCCAGCTCGGCGCCGACGCCCTGGTGGACGCCGCCGCGAGCTCGCCGGTCGAGATCGCCGGCCTCTTCGACGCGCACACCGGCAGCGCCGGCCGCGTCAGCGACCCGCTGGGCTCCTTGCGACCGCTTGCGTTCGACCAGCACCCGAACCACGTCCTGCGGATGGGCCCGCAGGGCTTCGAGCACCGGGTTGACACCGTAGACGAACCGGCTCACTCGGCTTCACTCAACTTCGAGGGCCAGGGTCACGTCGCGCGACTGCCTCTCGCAGAGCGTCTCGGTGCAGATGAAGAAGTTCAGCTTCGCGTGCAGCTCGTCTTTGCCACCCTTGGCCGCCGTGAAGGGCACCTCGAAGGCGACGCCCTGCTTGTCGGTGGACTTCGCCTCGGCGCGGCCGAACTTCTCCTTCTCGACCTTGGAAAATGCACCCGACTGGACCGTGAGCGAGATGGGGGCGTCGGGCGAGACGTGCGCGCCCTGCACCGGCACCACTTCCAGGCGCGCCTTGGAGACCGCGCCCGTCTTGGCCTTGGAGGGGAGCGCTTCGATCTTGTAGGCGGACGCGGCATCGAGGGCGGCGAGCAACGCTAGGAGGATCATAGGACGCCCATTCTAACCGACCGCGAGCTCTTCCGCGCGGCCCACGATGGGAAGCGCCAGATCTCGGCCGGTGGCGCGCTCCAGCCCGCGCAGGCCGGGGCTCGAGTGGACGTCGAAGACCATCGGGCCGTCGCGCGCCTCCAAGAGGTCCACCGCCGCCACGTCCAGGCCGACCACCCGCGCGGCCTTCACCGCCAGCTCGTCGAGCGCCGCCGGCACCGAGACGGCCTTCAAGGTGGCTCCGCGCGCGAGCGTGTGCAGGAACTTGCCCGGCTTCGCCCGGCGCTCCACCCAGGCCAGCACCTTGTCGCCCACCACCAGCGCGCGCAGGTCCCGCTCGCGCTTGCGATGGACGTAGCGCTGGACCAGCAGGTTGTGGCCCATCGAGAGCACTGCTTCGAGCGCGGCCTCCATCGACTGCAGCGATTCGCAGACCATCACGCCTGGGCGCTCTCCGGGGGTCAGCAGCTTGATGAGCACCGGCACGCCGCCCACCAGCTCGACCATGGCTTTGAGATCCGACGCCGAAGCCGCCATCACCGTCGGCGGCACGGGCACGCCGTGGGCCGAGAGCAGCTGCAGCGAGCGCATCTTGTTGCGGCTGGCGGCGATGCCGTTGGCGTCGTTCAAGGTCGGCACGCCCAGCATGGTGAAGTGGTTCAAGACCGCGAGGCCATAGGCCTGCACGGACGGTGCGATGCGCGGAATCACCACGTCCGTCCGCGCCAGCCGCTTGCCGGCGTACCAGGCTGCAGCCTTGGGGCCCAGGTGCATCTCGACGCGGACGGGGTCGAGCACGCGCACCCTCGCGCCTCGCAACCGCGCGGCCTGGGTGAGCCGCCGGGTGGTGTAGATGCCGGCTCTGCGGGAGAGGATGGTCAAGTGCAAGGCGCGTGAAGGTGACTTGCGGTGCGCGCGCGGTCAAGCGCGGGTATCTTCCTTTCGTGCTGACGGTGTTTCCCTGGTTCGTGGCGCGGCGGTCGCGCAAGACGCTCTCGCAGCTGGTGCTGCCCGTCTTGACCGACAAGCCCACGCTGCTGGCCGTCGTCTCGGACATGTACACGAACGAGCGGCACATCCGGCCGTTTTCACCACTGGCCGAGCGATTCGGCGACCGGCTGCACGTCATCCTGGCGGCCGAGCTCGAGCAGCAGATCCGCGAGACGCAGGGCGAGGCGCTGCTGCGCGAGCTGCAGCTGTCGCCCGATGCGCGGCGGCAGATGCTGCGCGACGATGGCCCGGCGCGAGTGGCGGTGATCCTGCGGCAGAAGCGGCCGGTGGCGCTGCTCGAGCTCTTCTTCGCCGAGCGCGCCTATACGACGCTCGACGGCCGCCCCGAGCCGCGCGCCGAGGAGATGCAGCAGCGTGAGGACGAAGTCTTCACGGCCATCGAAGGACTTCTGGGCCGGCTGCCGCCGCCCGCGCCGCCGCCGTCGCGCGTCCTGCAACCCGGCGAGCACGACTTTGGCGCCAACGGCCTTTGCCTGCGCTGCAACGGCGGACGCGCTACCCTGAGCGCCTGTCCGGGCACGAAGCGCGACGAGGGTCCTCGCCGCGACCGCTTCGAGCTGATCGAGATCGATTGATGACCGTCGCCTCCCTGCTTTCGCCTCTCAGCGTCCTCGCGACCATGCTCCTCGCCGCGCCGATCCCAGTGCGGCCCATCGCCGACGCGCCGAAGCTGGTGGCCGAGCTTGGCCAGGGAAAGCCGCTGGTGCTGCACTTCTTCGCCAGCTGGTGCGGAGCCTGCCGCGTCGAATTTCCCAAGCTGCGCGCCGAGCTCTTGAAGCTGCCGTCGCAGGGCGTGCAGGTGGCGCTGGTGACCATCGACCGCCCCGAGGACGAGCGCGCCGCGGCCAAGATGCTGGCGGACTACAAGCTGACGGCGCTGCCCACGCTGCTGCTCGACGCTCCGGAGCCCGACCCGGTGGCGAAAGCGATGGGCGACGCAAAATGGGACGGCACGCTGCCGGCCACCTTCGTCTTCGACGCCTCGGGCAAGCTGGTGAAGAGCTTCCGCGGAATGGCGAAGCCCGCGGCGCTGGACCTTGCCGTCAAGAGCGCTTCGGCCGCGCCCGCCGCCAACCAACGCTGATCAGCTAGACCGCCACGCCGCGGTCTGCGAAGCGCTCGGATTCACCAGCACCTCGCCCGTGTTCCCGTCGACCGCCACGCGATCCCCCTGCGAGACCGACTCGAAGATCTGCCGCACGCCCGCCACCACCGGCAACCCAAGCGCAGTCAACAGCGCCGCGCCCGTCGAGTCGCCGGCCGGCGTCGTACAAACCGCTCCAGTCGCCCCGGCCGACCACGCGCGCAACGCGGCCAGCCCGGGCAGATGCACGGAGACCAGCAACTCCCCCCGCCGCAGCCGCTGCGGCTCCACTCCCGACAGCCGATGCGCCACCGCGCCCAGGAACGCCTCGATGTCGATGGCCCGCCGCGCCGCCGGCCCTTGCTGGAAGAGCGCGCGCGCCACTTCGGAGGCCACGCGCTCGAGAGACAAAGCCGGCGGAACGCCCTGCCCCGCGTGCTCCAGCGCGCGCTCCTCGAGGCGGCCGTCGTCGAGCGCGAGGCAGATCTCGTCCAGCTCGGGGCAAGGCTGCTGCAGCGCCGCCCGCGCCTCCTCGGCCAGCGCCACCAGCTCGTGGCGGACCGAAGCGAAAGCGTCGGCGAGCGGCTCTTGCGGAGCGCGCCGCGGATCGCGCCGGGGCAAGGCGCGAGAGAGCAAGGTCGCGACGCCCAGCCCGCGCCCGCGCTGGTTGCCCGCGCCGTGGAGCAATAAATGAGCGCCGGCCGGCCGCTGCGATTCGATCAAGGCCGTCAGCGCGCGCGTGGCGGAGACGGCCAGCACCAGGTCGCTCTCGTTGAACGGGCCAGCCTCGCGCTGCAGCACCAGCGCGCCGCGCGGCCGCCCGCCCGAGAGCAGCGGCACGGCGAGAAAGGCCGGGTAGCGCTCCTCCGACAGCTGCGGGAAATACTCGAACTGCTCCGACAAGCGCGCGTCGTCCACCGCGACGGGCCGTAGCGTCTCGACGCAGGTGCCGGTGATGCCCTGCCCCACCTTCATGCGCACTTCGCCGATGGCCTCGCGCGCGAAGCCGTGGTTGCCGCGCAGCACCAGCTCATCGCCCGTCTCGAGGACATAGACCGAGGCGATGGGAGAGTCGCTCATCAACGCCAGCTGCTCGCAGAGGAAGGAGAGCCCGCCCGAGAGCGTGCCGCCGGCCGTCGTCCCGGCGGCGAACTTGAGCGCGGCGCTGAGGCGCGGCGAGCGCTCGAGGACCTGGACCGGAACGCGTGGGGCATCCATGGAGGAGAGTCTTGCTTCTCAATCCGCCGCAAAGCAACCGACAGACTTGTAGCCTTTCACTCTGCTAATGAAGCGGCGATGGATCGCGACGCCGAGCAGCTGCGGAAGCTTGGCTACGCGCAAGAGCTGCTGCGCGACATGGGCGGGTTCGCCAACTTCGCGCTCAGCTTCTCCATCATCTCGGTGCTGACGGGCGCGGTGACGCTCTACAAGCACGGCCTCACTTACGGCGGTCCGCTGCAGATGCTCGCGGGCTGGCCGCTGGTGACGTTGCTGACGCTGCCCATCGTCGGAAGCCTCGCGGAGCTGGCCTCGGCGTATCCAACCGCCGGCGCGCTCTACCACTGGAGCTCGCTGCTGGGCGGCCGGGCCGCGGGGTTCTTCACCGCCTGGCTCAACACCATCGGGCAGTTCGCCATCACCGCCGGCATCGACTACGGCCTCGCCGAGTTCCTCGCGGCCATGCTGGGCTGGGAGACGCGGCAGGCCACGCTGGGCCTCTGCGCGGTCATCCTCGTCTCGCACGCGGTCTTGAACCACCTGGGCGTGAAGCTGGTGTCGAAGCTCAACGACCTGTCGGCCTGGGTGCACATCATTGGAGTCGCGGTGCTGGTGGGCACGCTGCTCTTCTTCGCGCCGCACCAGCCCGCGCATTTCTTGCTGCAGCGGCATGGGACAGGCGGCGGCTTTGCCATTGGCCTCTTGCTCGCCTGCTGGACCTTCACCGGCTACGACGCCTCGGCCCACGTCAGCGAGGAGACGAAAGATCCTTCGCGCAACGCGCCGTGGGGAATGGTGCTGGCGGTGGTGGTGAGCGGCGTCGCCGGCTACGCGATGCTCCTGGCGGTGACCCTCTCCATCGGCTCCTTGGACGCCGCCCTGGGCGCGGACAATCCCTTCATCTTCGTGCTGCGGAGCGCGCTCGGGCCCGCGCTGGGCAACGTCCTCGTGGCCATCGCCATGACCGCGATGTGGTTCTGCGGGCTCTCCAGCGTCACGTCCAACTCGCGCATGCTCTACGCGTTCGCGCGCGACGGCGGGCTGCCTGCGTCGAAGCTGCTGGCGAAGGTGTCGCCGCGCTTCAAGAGCCCTGCTCCCGCCATCTGGGTGTCGGCCGCGATGGCGCTCTTGATCTCGCTGGGCGCCAACGTCTATTCGGCGGTGACCTCGCTGAGCGTGCTGGCGCTCTACGCGTCGTACCTCGTGCCGATCGTCTGCGGGTTTCGCAAGCGGGCCGTGCGGCGGCGCGGGCCGTGGTCGCTGGGGCGCGCGTCCGGGCCGGTCAACGTGGTGGCGATGATCTGGATTGGCGTCTGCATCGTGCTCTTCGTGCTGCCGCCAGACGAGCTCGCCGGATATGCCTTCGCGGGTTGCGTAGTAGCGCTGACGCTCTATTGGTTCTTCTGGATGCGCTCGCGCTTCAAGGGACCGCCGGTTTCTCTCGAAGAGTAGCGTGAGTAGCTTTCAGGCTATGCCTGAGAAAAAGACCATCGAACGCGCTCGCAGCGACAAAGCGGCAGGGAAGTCGGCCTCCACGCAGGCGGGCGAATTCGTGAAGCAGGAGATGGAGCACATTCGCGCCGGCAAGCACGGCGCGCGCAATACCAAACAGGCCATCGCCATCGGTCTCTCGGAAGCGCGGCGCGCCGGAGTGAAGCTGAAGGCGCCCGGCAGCAATTCGAGCGCGGCCACGAAGCGCAAAGCGGCGCAAGATTCCAAGCCGCACGGAAAGCCTTCGGCCCGGCGCTCGAGGGCTACGGAGAGCGCGTTGAAGCGTGAACCCCGCGCCGCCGCTTCGCGTAGCGCGCTCTCCAGCCAGGCGCGCACCGCAGCCAAACGACGGAGCCCGGCGAGCCGCAGCGCCGCAGCGCGAAAGGCCGCGCAGACCCGGAAGTCGCACCGCGCCTGACGCGCTGCAGTAGCGGCCTCGACAACCTTTCCGACAAAAATGGAGTTATGCTCCATGGAAATCGGAGGCTCGTCGATGACGATTTCCGGCTCTATTCCCACTGTCGATCTGGAACACGCAGTCGTCCGCTTCGCGGGCGATTCCGGCGACGGCATGCAGCTCACCGGTACGGAATTCACCCGCGAGGCCGCCATGCACGGCAACGACCTCGCGACCTTTCCGGACTATCCAGCCGAGATTCGCGCGCCCGCGGGAACCACCGCCGGCGTCTCGGGCTATCAGATCCAGTTCGCCTCGCACGAGGTGTTCTCGCCCGGCGATCAGCCGGACACGCTGGTGGCGATGAACCCCGCGGCGCTGAAGGTCCACCTGGTGGACTTGAAGCGCGGCGGCCTGCTGGTGGTCGACGACGCTTCCTTCACCAAGGGCGATCTCGAGCGAGCCGGCTGGAAGTCGAATCCGCTCACCGACGGGTCGGTGGACAGCTTCCGCGTCATCAAGGTGGACTTCACGCGCCTCGTGACCAAGGCCGTCGAAGGCACCGGCGTCTCGGCGCGCGACGCGGCCCGCTGCAAGAACTTCTACGCGCTGGGCCTCGTCTTCTGGATCTATTCGCGGGACACCGCGCGCGAAGAAGTCTCCATCCGCGATCGCTTCGCCAAACATCCAGAGTTGGCCGAAGCGAACGTCCGCGCCTTCAAGGCCGGCTACTTCTACGGCGAGACCACCGAAGCTCCCGACGCGCACTACGCCATCGCTCCCGCGCGCCTCAAGTCCGGCAAGTATCGCAACATCACCGGCAACGCGGCGCTGGCGCTGGGCCTCGTTGCTGCCGGGCAGCGGTCGGGCCTGCGGCTCTTTTTCGGCAGCTATCCGATCACGCCGGCCAGCGACATTCTCCACGAGCTGTCGAAGTTCCGCCGCTTCAAGGTGACCACCTTCCAGGCCGAGGACGAGATCGCCGCCATCTGCTCCGCGGTGGGCGCGTCGTTTGGCGGCTCGCTGGGAATGACGGCCTCCAGCGGTCCGGGCATCGCTTTGAAAGGTGAGGCCTTGGGACTCGCGGTGATGACCGAGCTGCCGCTGGTGGTGGTGAACGTCCAGCGCGGCGGGCCTTCGACGGGATTGCCGACCAAGACCGAGCAGTCCGATCTCTTCCAGGCCGTCTATGGGCGCAATGGCGAGTGCCCGCTGCCGGTGCTGGCTTCGCGCTCGCCGGCCGACTGCTTCGAGACGGCCTACGAGGCTTGCAAGATCGCCATCGACTACCGGACGCCGGTGCTGCTGCTCTCCGACGGCTCCATCGCCAACGGCAGCGAGCCCTGGCTCTTGCCCGAGCTGACGGGGCTGGCCGACATCTCGCCCAACCAGCTGACCGATCCGACGGGCTTCATGCCCTACAAGCGCGACGAGAAGCTGGCGCGGCCCTGGGCCATCCCGGGCACGCCGGGGCTGGAGCACCGCATCGGCGGCTTGGAGAAGGACGCGCTCTCCGGCAACGTCAGCTACGACGCCTTGAACCACGAGAAGATGGTCCGCACCCGCGCGGAGAAGGTGCGCAAGGTGGCCGACGGCATTCCCAAGACGGTGCCGGCGTTCGACGAGCGAGGCCAGGTGCTGGTCATCGGCTGGGGCGGAACCTATGGCTCTATTACTCAAGCCGTGATCGAAGCGCGCGGCGCGGGCATCACGGTTGGCCACGTACACCTGCGGCACATCTTCCCGCTGCCCAACGACTTGCTCGAGGTGGCTGCCCGCTACGAGAAGATCCTCATTCCAGAATTGAATCTTGGCCAGCTGCGCTTGCATTTGCGCGGTCAATTGGGCCTGGAGGCGGTGGGCCTCAACAAGGTGCAGGGAAAGCCGTTCCATGTCGCGGAAGTGCTTGCGGCAATCCAATCATTGGCGCGGGGAACCGCGGCCCAGGAGATCGCCTGACATGACCGCTCCGCTCGTGAAGCTCACCAAGAAGGACTTCACCTCAGACCAGGAGATCCGCTGGTGCCCCGGCTGCGCCGACTTCGCCATCCTGGCGGGCGTGCAGAAGCTGATGCCGGAGCTGGGGATCGCGCGCGAGAAGATCGTCTTCGTCAGCGGCATCGGCTGCTCGTCGCGCTTTCCCTACTATATGAACACCTACGGGTTTCATACGATCCACGGGCGCGCGCCGGCCATCGCCACCGGCCTCAAGATGTCGAATCCGGACTTGAACGTCTGGATGGTGACCGGCGACGGCGACGCGCTTTCAATCGGCGGCAATCATTTGATTCATGCCCTGCGGCGCAACGTCGACTTGAAGATCCTGCTCTTCGACAACCGCATCTACGGTTTGACCAAGGGCCAGGCTTCTCCGACGAGTGAGTTGGGAAAGAAGACCAAGTCATCGCCCCTGGGCACCGTCGACCGGCCGTTCAATCCGCTCACGCTGGCTCTGGGCGCGGGCGCGACCTTCGTGGCGCGGACGACGGCCAACGACATGCCGCACATGCTGGGCGTGCTCAAGCGGGCGGCGCAGCACAAGGGCGCGGCCTTCGTCGAGATCTGGCAGAACTGCGTGGTCTTCAACGACGGCGCCTTCGACGAGTGGAGCGAGAAGGACGTGCGCGACGAGCGGCTGCTCAAGCTCGAGCACGAGAAGCCGCTGGTGTACGGCAAGGGCCGCACGAAGGGCCTGCGCATCGGCGGCGGCTTCACGCTCGAAGAGGGCGGCGTGGACAACGCGGTGGTGCACGACGAGGCGCGCGACAACGTCTCGCTGGCCATGGCGCTGGCAGCGCTCGAGCCTCCCTTCCCGCAAGTGATGGGCGTGCTGCGCGCCGTCTCCGCCCCAACGGTCGACGCGCTCGCCCGCGAGCAGGAGCAGGTGGCCGAGAAGGCGATCAAGGGACCCATGACCATGGAAGCGCTCCTCCACTCGGGCGACACCTGGGACGTAGCGGGAGACGCCGAGGAGGTCTAATCTCGCGCGCATGGACAAGCGCGAGCTCGCGGGTGTGCAGGTCCCCGTCTATGGGCAGGGGACCTGGAAGTTCCAAGGCGGGCCAGAGTCGCTGAAGGCTGGCCTCGAGTTGGGCCTCACGCACATCGACACGGCGGAGCTCTACACGGGCGCCGAGGAGATCGTCGGCAAGGCCATCGAGGGCCGCCGCGACGAGATCTTCCTCGTCTCCAAAGTGAAGCCCAACCACGCCTCGCGCGAGGGCGTGCGCAAGGCCTGCGAGACCTCGCTGCAGAAGCTGAAGACCGACAGGCTGGACTGCTATCTGCTGCACTGGCCCGGCTCGATTCCGCTGGAGGAGACCATCGCGGGGTTCGAGGAGCTGCGGAAGGCCGGCAAGATCCGCTCGTACGGCGTCTCCAACTTCGACGAGGAGCAGCTGGAAGAGGCGGTGCAGATCGCCGGCAAGGGCCGCATCGCCTGCAACCAGGTCTTGTACAATTTGAACGAGCGGCACGTGGAGGCGAAGCTGCATCCGCTCTGCGTCAAGCTGGGTGTGGCGCTGGTGGGCTATTCGCCCTTCGAAGGCACGGACAGTCCGGCGCTGGCGGAGATCGCGCGCGAGGCTGCCGCGACGCCGCGGCAGGTGGCGCTGGCGTTCCTCACGCGGCTGCCGCAGACCTTTGCCATTCCCAAAGCGGCGCAGGTGGCGCACGTGAAAGAGAATGCGAAGCGCATCAAGCTCAGCGCGCTGCAGATCGCGACGATTGAAGAGGCCTTCCCGCTGGAGGAGCGCGACCAGCTCCCGATGGCATGAGAGTCGCGGTCACCGGAGGGTCCGGACAGCTGGGTGGCCTCGTCTTGCGCAGGCTCGCCGACGAGCGCTCCATCACCGGGATCGTCGCCATCGATCTGCGGCCTCCGCTGGTGGCTTCGAGCAAGATCGAGGCGCTGCGGCTGGACATCCGCGACAAGGACCTGGCGCACCGGCTGCGGGGCTGCGACGTGCTGGTGCACCTGGCGTTCCTGGTGGCCAAGCGCGGCAAGCGCGAGGAGCAGGATTCAGTCAACGTGGGCGGCAGCGAGAACGTCTTTCGCCAGGCCATCGCGGCGGGTATCCGGCGCGTCCTCTATGCCTCGTCGGTGGCGCAGTACGGCGTGGTGCCGACGCTGCCGACTCCGGTCATCGAAGAGACGCTGCGGACCCGCCAGCCCGACTTCTGGTACGCCTGCGCCAAGCACGACGTCGAGCGGCGGCTGGACGAGCTGGAGCGCGCCCATCCTGACCTGCGCGTGGTGCGCTTCCGGCCGGCCATCTTGATCGGGCGGCGGATGGAGAACCTGCTGGGCCAGCTTTTGCGCAAGGGATTGATGCCTGACTCGGGGTCGCTGCCCATCGTCTGGGACGAGGATGTGGCCGACGCCTTCATCCTCGCGCTGCGGACCGGCGCGCGCGGCGCGTACAACTTGTCGGCCGACGATCAGCAGCAGCCGCGCGAGCTGGCGCGGGTCGCGGGGTTGCGCGTGCCGAAGATCTCCGTCGGGGTGGTGCGCGCCGCGGAGAAGCTGCTGACCAGGCTGCGCTTGATCAAGCCGGGCGATCCGGGCTGGACCATGCCGGTGAAGATGAGGCTCGTCTACTCGAGCGAGAAGGCGAAGCGCGAGCTGGGCTGGAGGCCCAAGTACCCCACCGCCCGCGACGTGATGAAGCACTTTGTCGAGGTCGCGCCGCGCACGCTGGACAAGCGGCTCTCGGCGCTGACGCGGATGATCAACCTGTCGGAGCCGGTTCCGGGAAGAGGCTTGGAGTCGGCGGTGCATCTCGAGCTGACGGGCCCGAACGGCGGCGACCTGACGCTGCGCGCGCAGGGCGGCAAGCTGCACATCAGCAGAGGCGCGCCCAGGCCGGCCGACGCGACGGTGACGCTCAAGGCCGACACGCTGCTCGACCTCCTGGCCGGCAAGCTCGACTACGCAGGCGCGCAGCTGGACGGCCGGGTGCAGCTGGAAGGCCAGGGCCACGGCGGGCTTCTTCTCGGCGGCGTCATCGAGGGGTTTCGCGCGGCGGCCAGGCAGCGCGGCGCGGCGCGGCGCCTCGCGCGCAAGATGGGCAGATGAAGCGCGCATGAAGACCAACGCCGCCCGCATCCTCGACTCGCTGGGCATCCGCTACGAGCTGCGGGAGTACGAGGTGGACGAAGAGGACCTGAGCGCCGAGACGGTGGCGCGCAAGGTGGGCCTGCCGCTCGAGCAGGTGTTCAAGACGCTGGTCTGCCGCGGGGCCCCGCACGGCGTCTGCTTCGCGGTGGTGCCGGCTGGGGCTTCGCTGGACCTCAAGGCGCTGGCGCGGCTGTCGGGAGACAAGAGCATCGACACCGTGGCGTTGAAGGAGGTGCAGCCGCTGACGGGTTACATCCGCGGCGGCGTGACCGTGCTGGGCGCGAAGAAGGAGTACCCGGCGTATGCGGACGAGACCATCGAGCTGTTCGAGATCATCTCCGTCAGCTCGGGGGCGCGCGGGACGCAGCTGATTCTCTCGCCTTCGGACTATCTGCGGGCTTCGAAGGCGAAGCTCGGCGACATCGCGCGATGAAGGAGCTGCTCTGGAGCGCGCGCGGTGAACGGCGGGTGCCTACGAATGCGGCGTTCGATGCAGCGGCCGCGAAATTGCGGCGCGGAGAGCTCGAGCGGCTCTGCGAGCTCAATCCTATCGCTCCCGTCTATTCAATACCGACTACTCAATTCATACGGGCGCTGGCGCGAACCATTCGCGAGTTGAAGGTGACGCGCGTGCTGGAGATCGCGGCCGGCGACGGGCACCTGTCGAGGTGTTTGCAGCGCGCGGCTCCCGATCTGCGCGTCACCGCCACCGACTCGGGCGCTTGGGAGAAGCCCACGGCGCGGATGAACGCGGCGGAGAAGCGCGAGCTGCGCGGCAAGGAGGTGGCCGGCCTCGCGCCCGGTCCAGGAGTGCTACGCCTGGAGGCCTTGCGAGCCATTCGCGAGTTAAAACCGCAGCTGGTGCTCTGCTCCTGGCTGCCGCCCGGGCCGCTCTTGCCGAAGGTGATTCGCGCCGCGCGGCTGGTCTTGGAGATCGGCGCGGGCAGCGGCATCACCGGAGACATCCGCGCCTGGCGCTATGAGCATGACTTCCTCGACGAGCTGGAAGCGCTGGGCCGCTGCCGCCTGGACGAGCGCCCGAAGCAGAAGCTGCACACGCGCGTCACGCTGTACCGCCGGTAGATCATATGACCAGAATAGACCCCGTGAAAACGTTGCCCTGGGGCATCAGGCTTGGCCAGGCACTCGACCAGATACTGATACGAAAAGAGATCCTCCCGTTCACCGCGCGAGTGCGGGAATATGAGGCTCTCAAACGGCAATACCTCGAGACAGTCTCCAGTCAACGCGGCAGACTCGAGATCCGGCGGCGCATCGCTGAAGAGCTCGTACGGCTGGCTGTCGACCAGGAGTGGCCGGTGTTCCGCGGCTATTTGAATCGATTGGAGAGACTTCGCTTCGCCAGGCCCGATAGCGTCGCGCTGGCGTTTTTATATGTGGCTAAAAGGCAGGACAAAGAAAATCCCGAGAGGAGAAAGACCGCCGAAAGATTACTAGCGAGAGCGCGACGCATGCTCAAACAGTGTAGCGCGCATATCAACTACAAACATCAGGAGACCGCGTTCTTGAACGCGATCGAGCGGAACCTGCTGTAAAACATTGCACCGATGTCGCCTCGTACCGCGCTCGACCGTCGCTAACGTTTGCCGGCCTGCACTGCCGCGGGCGGGCCGCTGCTGGGGCCGTGCGACACGCACTCTCCCTGGACGCAAGAGAATGTGCCGGCGCATCGATCGTCGCTGGTGCAGGCACCTTGCGCCCCGGCGCTGCAGGAGCTCGTGGCGCCCATGCAGGTGGGCCAGCCGGGAAAGAGACAGCCGGTGGTGGCGAAGAGCAGCAGCAAGAGGAGACGCATGGCGTACAGCATGCCTCTTCAATGGCCACAAATCAATGCATGAGCGGGATTTCGGCGCTTGGATAGTAATGGGCCGGGACACGTTCGGGTATGATGCGCTCTTGAGGCTGGCTTCGGCAGGGCGGGTGAGCGGAGGCTCGATGCATGAATTGGCCACAGCTGCGAATGGCGCGATAGAGATTTCCAACTCTCGACCTCTTCCGATGCCGTCTTCTTTCCCTGAGGCGGTTAAATGAGAACTCTCGTACAGGTTTTCGTCTTCATAACCGTATCGATGGCAGGCTGTATGCACAGCGAACATGTCGGCGGCGATTCAGCTAACGCGCAACAGGGAGATTTCGTCATCGAGCTACGGGAAGCGACCTTCGACGGAAGGGTCCTGAAAGGCCGCGTTGCTCTTCAGTCTAGACGACGAGGATTCGCATTAGAACCCCGTGCAACCCTTTGTGAGGGGCTCTTTCAGCTCGTCGCCGCTCACACTTGTAACGGCCGGGACCTCAGTATCGCAGCGAGTGACTGTGTCGGTGGCGAATCGGCGGTCATCGATCGCGAGGTCTTCATCCCTCCGGGAATGTGGCTAGGCTCCAACAGGCAATGGTATTTGAGTGAGCACGAGGAAAAATGCATCGAAGTGACCATCCAGGTTTTTTTTGATGGCCGATCCGCGAAGCGTCCTGGACCCCGGTTGAACGTCAAAGCCATTTATGAAAGCTCGGTATCGAATATAACGGGCAATTGACTTCAAAACGGTCAATGAGAATCGATGAATTTCAGGCAGCTCAGTACATGCGGCGGATTTCGGCGCCTGGATAGTAGTGGGCGAGGATGTCGCGGTAGCCCTGGCCGGCCAGGGCGCGGCCGCGGGCGCCCCATTGGCACAAACCCACGCCGTGGCCGCTGCCGCGGCCTTTGAAGACCGCCGAGCCGCCGGACATTTCGACTTCGAAGAGCAAAGACGGCAGCCGCTGGTAGCCGAGCAGCTGGCGCAGCTCGACGGCGGGCAAAGGCCGCGAGCCGGAGCTGGTCTCGACGCGCATCGCGTTCGCGCGCTTGCTGCCGGTGCGGCTGGCCACCGAGAGCCCGCGCACCTCGCCGCCCACGCGCTTGCGCAAGGCCTTGTCCAGCTCGGCGACGGGAATCTTCACCGTCCAGGCGTGCTGGTCTTCATCCGGCTCGCCGCCCACCAGATAAGGAGTCGTCCCCGGCGCGAGATGGAACGCCGCCTCCGCGCTCTCGCTCTGCCCGCCGCAGCTGGCGCTGAAGTACGCCGCGATGGGTGCGGCGCCGTACGTCAGCACCTCTCCCGACGTGTCGCGCGCGGCCTTCAAAGCCGCCGGCGCCGGATGCGCCGAACCTTTGTAGACCTGGTCTAGAACCGATGCGCCCAGGTGCACGCGCGCTTCGGCTCCTTGGGCGATCTTCTGCGCCACCGCGAACGTCCTCGCCGCCACCGCCTGCGCCCGCAAAGCCTCCGCCGGCCACGACGCCGGCACCTCGCTGCCCACCACCGCGGCCACGTAGTCTTCCAGATCGAGTGAGTTGACCGCGTTCAAGGTCTTCCCCGCCCCGGCAAACACATCCAGGCTGCCCGGCAGCTCGTGGCCGTCCACCTTCAAAGGCGCATCGAAGTGCAGGGGCGCGTCGGCGTAAGTCAGCGTCCGGGAACCCACCCGCAGCGACTGCACGCCGTGGGCGATCTCGATGCGGATCTCCTCGGCGCGCACCTGCCCCGCGCACACGAGCAGAAGTCCGCAGATGTAGGACAGCCGCACCCGCGCGACGCTGCTACAGCCTCGAAGCAAGGGCAAGTTCCTGCATCTCGCAGAAAACGCGCTACAATTCACGGTCCGATGTTGACACGCGTCCGCCGTTCGCTCGCCCTGAAGATGATCCTGGCCTCAGCCATCCCCTCCGCGGTGGTGCTGTTGGTGGGAGAATCCTTGTTGGTCGCGCATTCGCAGCGGCTGGCTGCGCTCAACCCGGGGCTTGCCTTCGAGGAGCTGCGCGGCGGAGTCGTGCTCGGCACCCTCCTCGCCCTGACCTTCGCGGGCATCGCCATCGCGCTGGCGGCGCGGCACTTCCTGGTGAAGCCCATCCAGAGCCTGCAGCAAGTGATGGCCCGCGCGGAGCTGGGCGAGTTCCTGGTCCGCGCCAAGGTGGCCAGCTCGGACGAGCTCGGCTCGCTGGCGCGCAGCTTCAACACCATGCTCTCGCGCGTGACCGACATGGCAATAGCGGACCTGGAGGCGCGCGACTCGCTGGAGCAGATGCAGCGCGAGCTGACCCTGCAGGAAGAGCTGAAGCAGGCCAACGCGCAGCTCGAGGCGCACGTGGTCGAGATGGAGCTCCTGCTGGAAGTCTCCAAGGCCGTCAGCGGCACCATCGACCTGCCCGAGCAGCTGGAGATCCTGGGCCAGCAGCTGGTGGCGCGTTTTCGCGTCACCGAGTTCAGCTTGCTGCTGCTCGACGAGGCGACCCACCAGCTGGCGGTCGAGGCCATCGCCGGCAACGTGCCGCCGTCGGTGCGCGGCATGCGGCTGTCGCTCGGCGAAGGCGTCGCGGGAGAGGTCGCCAAGACCGGCAAGCGCATCTACGTGCCGGACATCTCGCAGGACGCGCGCTACGTGCACCCCAACACGGCCAAGAAGGACGTGGGCTCCTATCTCTCCGTCCCGCTGCTCGCGCAGGGCCGCGTGCTGGGCGTGCTGAACCTCACCCGGCCGGTGGCCAACGCCTTCACTCCGCAAGAGGTGCGCCTGGCGGAGGCCATCTCCGCGCAGGCGGCCATGTCCATCGCCAACGCGCGGCTCTATCAAGAGACGCTGGAGCTGTCGTTCACCGACCCGCTCACCCAAATCGCCAACCGGAGACAACTTTTTCTCAGGCTGGATCAAGAGCTGTCCCGGTCGGTGCGCTTTGGCGACTCTTTGACAGTCCTGCTGCTCGATCTCGATCTCTTCAAGCAGATCAACGATCGGCACGGGCACACCATTGGCGACGGCGTGCTGCGGGCCGTGGCGGGCGTGCTCAAGCGCAACCTGCGCAAGGTCGACCTGCTGGCGCGCTACGGCGGCGAGGAGTTCTGCGTGCTGCTGCCGCGCATCGCCAAGCCAGAGGCGCTGGACGTGGCGGAGAAGCTGCGCCGCGCAGTCGCGGCCGCGTCGCTGCCGGGACCGTCCGCGGACGTGCCGCTGTCGGTCACCATCTCCATCGGCGTGGCCAGCCTGGGCAGCGATGCGGTGGATGCGCAGGGCCTGGTGGAGAAGGCAGACGCCGCACTGTACGAAGCCAAACGCCTGGGCCGCGATCGCGTGGCCACCAGCGTCCCGCCGACCCGCGCCACGGCCTGAGCGCCGCGCGCGCGTCCGCGTTTCAATTCCATTTCAGACAGTTGCCGCGCTTGTTGCGGGTGGCGCCGTTCCTGCACAGCTTACGGCCGTGTAGCAAACCGCTGCGCACGGGACGGGGGTCTCACATGCTGACGGCAATGCTGGTGATGGCGACGATGGCGACCACGGGTCAAGCGGGGGCCGAGCGGGACAACGACGGGGGCATCCAGAGCATGTTCGCCGAAGAGACGCCCGACGTCTTCCTGGCCAAGGCCACCTTGCAGCAGTACCTCTCGCGCGTGGTCCGCAAGGATTGGGACGGCGCCCGGCGGCTCACGCACCCCAAGACGCTGGCGGCCATCGCGCAGATCAAGAAGCGCACCGGCAACGAGACGCATGAGCTTGCGCCCTGGGCCAACCGCGACGTGCAGCTCAAGACTTTTCGCTTCACCGAATCGCGCCAGATCGCGCCCGGCGTGGTCTCGCTGCAGGTCGGCGAGGACAACCTCTACCGCGAGAGCAACCGCATGACCTCGGACGAACCGGCGGTCTACATCCTCTTCAAGTCGCGCGGCGGGTTCCTCATCGGCGACAAGAAGGTCAGCGCGGAGATCTCCGAAGTCACCGACCAGTCCGTCCGCGCCACCTACCCAGGCTTCGTCGACGTTCAAGTGCAGGCGCAGGCGAGGCGCGACTCGGGGTTGCACGAAGGCCACCACCGCTAGAGGCTATTTCAGCTCCGCGCCGGCGATGTAGCTCAAGTGCTCCTTCGCCTTGGCGATGTCGGCTTCGTACTTGAGGACGATCGACAAGGTTTCGGCGACGATCTGCGAGTCCAGCGTGGCGGCGTTGAGCAGCGTCAGCGCGCGGACCCAGTCGAGGGTCTCGCTGATGGAGGGGCTCTTCTTCAAATCCAACTTGCGGATGGCTTGCACCGCGGCCACGACCTTGCGGGCCAGCTCGTCGCGGACGCCCGGAACGCGGGAGCGGACGATCTCCAGCTCGCGCTGCGCCGTGGGAAAGTCGATGTAGAGGTGCAAGCAGCGGCGCTTCAAGGCGTCCGACAGCTCGCGTGCGGCATTGGAAGTGAGCACGACCCGCGGCGTGTGCGTGGCTTTGATGGTGCCCAGCTCGGGAACGGTGACGGCGTTGTCGGCCAGCACCTCGAGCAGGAAGGCTTCGAACTCCGGGTCGGACTTGTCGATCTCGTCGATGAGCAGCAGCGCCGGCACGGGACTGCGCACCGCGGCCAGGATCGGCCTCGGCAGCAAAAAGCGCTCACTGAAGAACAGATCTTCGGCGCCGGCGATGCGGTCGGCGGCCTGCGAGAGCGTCTGCGCTCCCGCGATGGTCTCGGCGATCTTGTCCTTCAAGAGCTG
The DNA here is from genome assembly GCA_036271755.1 of Myxococcales bacterium. Taxonomy (GTDB): domain Bacteria; phylum Myxococcota; class Myxococcia; order Myxococcales; family 40CM-4-68-19; genus 40CM-4-68-19. The sequence continues at coordinate 18,186 of DATBAA010000107.1, forward strand.
GGTGTAGAGCAGCTGCTTCGCGTACTCCCACTCGTAGAGCGCCTTCGATTCGTCGAGGCCCTCGTAGCACTGCAGCCGCAGCAGCACGCGGCCGGTGGCGGTGGCCAGCGCCCGCGCCAGCTCGGTCTTGCCCACCCCCGCCGGACCCTCCACCAAGATGGGCTTCTCCAACCTGTCGGAAAGGAACACAGATGATGCGATTTCCGACGACGGCAGGTAGCCGGCCGCCTTCAGGCGGGTCTCCGCGTCCTGCACGCTTTCGAGCGTGTGAGCCATGCCGCCCTCTAACATGAGCCGGGCCGGGACGCTGGCACGCGTGCTGCAGTGAGTACGTACCGTGAACCGTAAACTCGCAGTGATTGTGGCGGCAATCCTTCTCCCGGGCGGCTTCATCGCCCTGCTCAGCGCCTTCGTGCTGAAGCGGCTCTCGCAGACGGCGCGTGGCCAGCGCGTCCTCGCGGCAGCGAAAGACAGCGTGCCCGCTTGGGCAATGAACATGCGGATGCCTTCGTTTGGTTTCGGCGGAGTGCGCGCGGCTTAGGTACTTTGTTTCTCAGACGGGGTAGCGAGCTTCCGCTACCCGTCTGCCGGTTCCGGATGAGCGCCGATCTCCAAGCGGATCGCCAGCGGCTCTCCAACCATCTCCTTCACAGTGGCAAACGTTCCCTCTCCGCTGTGCGCGAAGTGCAGCGTCAGCCGCGTCTGCCCCACGCGCAGATCTTCGATGGTCAGCTCGCTCAGCCACTCGGGCAGCCGCGGGTTGACGATCTTGAGCGTCTTGCGCGGCGCATCGGGGTAGAGGCCCAGGCAGGCGCGTAGGAGCAGGAACGGCGCGCCCGAAGCCCAGGCTTGCGGCGAGCAGGAGACGGGATAGCTCACCACCAGGCCGTTCTCGCCGCGGCCTAAGCCGCAGAAGAGCTCGGGCAGCCGGTTGTGACGAAACTGCCTGCCCGCGTCGTACAAGCCCGTCAGCACCTGGGCGGCGCTCTTCTGCAAGCCGTAGTTCGAGAACCCCATGGCGATGAGCGAGTTGTCGTGCGGCCAGATGGTGCCGTTGTGGTAGCTGAGCGGGTTGTAGGCGCGCTGGCCGGTCGAGAGCGTGCGGATGCCGAAGCCGGAGAAGCTCGCCGGGTCCATCAGCGTCCGCGCCACGCGGCGCGCGCGGGCCTCGGTGAGCACGCGCGAGAACAAGAGGTGGCCGGCGTTCGAGGTGGCGCTGCGGACCTGGCGTTTGTCGCGGTCGAGCGCAATGGCGTAGGTGCCCGCCTCTTCCATCCAGAACGCTTCGTCGAGGCGCTTCTGCAGCTTCACGGCGGCCGCGGTGCAGCGGGCGGCGTCGTCCCTGCGGCCCAGCTGCCGGTAGAGCCTGGCCATGCGGCGGCGCGCATCGATGCAGTAGCCCTGCACCTCCACCAGCGCAACGGGCGTCTCGGCCGGCGTGCCGTCCAGGTGAGGCACTCCGTCCCACGAGTCCTTCCAGCCCTGGTTGCGCAGGCCGCGCTCCGTCTTGCGCTCATATTCGACGAAGCCGTCGCCGTCCTTGTCGCCGTACTTCTCGATCCAGCCCAGCGCCGCCTCCGCCGCGGGCAAGAGCTGCTCGCCGGTGGCGCGGTCGTCGGTCCATTGCAAATATTCTGTATATAATACAATGAATAACGGAGTGGAGTCGACACTGCCGTAGTAGGGCGTGTGCGGGACTTCGCCGGTGCGGGCCAGCTCGCCGCGGCGGATCTCGTGGAGGATCTTGCCCGGCTCCTCCTCGCGAAAGTCGTCGACGCGCTTGCCTTGGTGGGCGGCCAGGAAGAGCAAGGCGTCGCGGGCCACCTCTGGGTTGACCAATAAAGATTGAAATCCGGTGA
>DATBAA010000108.1:0-1519 GCA_036271755.1 Myxococcales bacterium
GCTGGAGGCGGCCGCCACCGAGGAAGATCAGGTCGAGCTGGGCGGCGAATTGGCCGAGCTGCACGAGGAGCTGGCGCATCACGACGAGCTCTACGGCCGCCACCGCGCGGAAGAGATCCTCTCCGGTCTCGGCTTTTCGCAGGCAGGCTTTTCGCGGCCCGCCTCCGAGCTGTCGGGCGGCTGGCGCATGCGCGCCGCGCTCTCGGCGCTGCTGCTGCAGGACCCGGAGCTGCTGCTCCTGGACGAACCGACGAACCACCTGGACGTGCCGACGCTCGACTGGTTCGACGGCTTCTTGAAGCGCTCGCGCAAGGCCTTGCTGCTCGTCTCGCACGACCGCGAGTTCCTCGATCGCCAGATCGATCGGGTGCTTTCGCTCGAGCCGGAAGGCCTGCGCAGCTACGCCGGCAACTACGAGCGCTATCTCGAGCTGCGGGCCATGGAAGAGGAGCACCTGGAGGCGCAAGCCGAGAAGCAGCAGAAGCGGCGCGCGCAGATGGAGGCCTTCATCCAGCGCTTCCGCGCCAAGGCCACCAAGGCCCGGCAGGTGCAAAGCCGGGTGAAGCTGATGGAGAAGGAAGAGGTCGTCCAGGTGCGCGAGGAGCGCGCCACGGTGCGCTTCCGCTTTCCCGAGGCGCCGCGCTCCGGCCGCGAGGTGGCGCGGCTCGAAGGCATCTTCAAGTCGTACGGCGCGCAGAAGATCTATGCAGATTTGTCCGGGCAGGTCTTGCGCGGCGACCGCATCGGCGTCGTCGGCTTGAACGGCGCGGGCAAGACGACGCTGCTGCGGCTCCTCGCCTCCGAGATGCCGCCCGACCGCGGGACGGTCACGCTGGGCCACAACGTCGTCGTCGGCTACTTCGCGCAGCATCATACGGAGCTGCTGAATCCGGCGCGGACGGTGTTGCAGGAGGTGCACAGCCTCGTGCCCACCGAGCCGCAGTCCTGGGTGCGCGGCGTCCTGGGCTCCTTTCTCTTCTCGGGCGACGACGTCGACAAGCGCATCGGCGTGCTCTCGGGCGGAGAGCGGGCGCGCGTCTCGCTGGCGCGGCTGCTCGTCGTTCCTTCGAACTTCCTCTTGATGGACGAGCCCACCAACCACCTCGATCTCGACTCGTCCGAAGCGTTGATCGATGCGCTGACTCGCTATGAAGGTACGCTGCTCTTCGTCTCGCACAACCGCAGCTTCGTGAACGGCCTCGCGACGCAGATCTGGGAGGTGAAGGACGGGAAGGTCGACGCCCAGCCCGGAGATCTCGACGATTGGTCCGCGCGGCAGCGAGCCATTGCAGCGCCGGTGGCTTCGACGCAGGCGACGGTCGCGGGCGGGCAGGGCGCGCAAGCCAGGCGCGAGCGGGCGCTCTTGCGCGAGCAGCGGGAGAAGTCGCTGGGGCCCATCAAGAAGCAGGTGGCGGACTTGGAGAAGCGCATCGCGCTGCTCGAGGAAGAGAAGAAGAGAGCCGAGACGCAGCTGGCCGACCCGGCGGTCTTCGCGGACTCGGCCCGATCGACTCCGTTG
>DATBAA010000109.1:0-11361 GCA_036271755.1 Myxococcales bacterium
GTATCAATATGCCTTCACCAACCTGACCGCGGAGGACTCGGGCGAGGCGGCCGCGGCATTGAAGGTCGCGGGGCTGCCTTACCGGCTCGAGGCTGGCGGCGCGGCGCTGGCGGTGCCGGCGGACAAGGTCTACGAAGCGCGCCTCCTGCTCGCGAGCCTGGGGTTGCCGCGCGGCGGCGGCGTGCCGGGAAATGAGCTCTTCGACCACGGCGACATCGGCATCTCGGAGTTCACGCAGAAGGTGAACTTGCGGCGCGCGCTCGAGGGAGAGCTGGCGCGCACCATCTCGCATTTGGGCCCGGTGCGGTCGGCCCGGGTGCACCTCACCATCGGCGAAAAGGGCCTCTACCGCGACGACGACAAGCAAGCGTCGGCCGCGGTGGTGGTCAATCTGCAGCCGGGGCACGTGCTCGACGAGAAGGAGATCGAGGGCATTCGGCACCTGGTCTCGTCGGCGGTCACGGGTCTGACGCTCGGCCAGGTCTCGGTCATGGACGGCAGCGGCAAGGTGCTGGCGGCCGAGGCGGACAAGAGCGCCAACGCGGAAGCGAAGCCCATGGAGAAGGAGCTCGAGACGCGCATCGTGGCGCTGCTCGAGCCGGTGGTGGGGCGCGGCGCGGTCATCGCCAAGGTCACCGCCACCATGGACGAGACCGAAGTGCGCAGCCAGGCGGAGACGTACGATCCCGACGGCGCGGTGCTGCGCAGCGAGCACAAGAGCGGCCAATCTTCCGGCAGCGGTCCGGTGGGCGCGCAGGCCACGACCACGGCCGAAGGCGTCGCGGGCGCCGCGGCGAATCAAGCGACCTCGACCGCAACCTCTGTGGGCGTCCGCGCGGGCAGCAACACGCAGGACGAGAGCAAGAACTACGAGCTGTCGCGCACCACCACCAGCACGGTGCAGCGCGGAACGCGGCTCGCGCACATCTCGGTGGCCATCCTGCTCGACGCTCCCGAAGGCAAGCCGCGCACCGACGCCGAAGTGGCGAAGCTGGGCGAGCTGGCCAAACGCGCCATCGGCTTCGACGCCACGCGCGGCGACGCCTTCCAGATCGACAGCGCCACCTTCCAGCGCGCGCCGGTCGACGGAGCGCAGCCTGCGGCGCCGGTCGCGGCGGTGGCCGCCAACAAGACTTTGCTCTACGGCGCTGGCGCGGCCGGACTCGTCGTTCTGGGCGTCGTCGTCGCGGTCTTTGCCCGCCGGCGCAAGCGGCCGCAGCCGGACGCCGAGATGCTGGCGGCGCTGCGCCCCGGCGCTCACGTGGCCGAGATCGAAGCGACCCTGGCCGGCAATGCGCAGCTGGTGAAGCAGCCGGCCCGCGTCGACGACCCGGTCATCCAGCTCCACGCCCGCGCCCGCGAGCTCGCGCTGCAGGACCCGACCCGCGCGGCCCATCTCTTGCGAGCCTGGATCCACGCCGACACCGAGAAGCAGGGAGCACTGAATGGCTGACGCCGAGAAACCAATTGAAGCAGGTCCCGGAGCGCGCCGCGTGGCAGCGGTGCTGCTCAGCCTGGGGCCGGAAGTGGCCGGGCCGGTCTTCCGCCTCTTCGGCGAGAACGAGCTGCGCATGATCGCGCTGGGCAGCAAGCAGATGAAGAGGTCTGCCAACACCATCGTGCCCGAGGCGGTCAAGCAGTTCGTCGAGGCGATGGGCGGCCAGGGCGTCGAGGCCGCCGCCGGCCAGGACCTGCTGCGCGAGTTCGCGACCCGCGCCCTGGGCAACGACATGACGAGGCGCGCGTTCGACGGCGTGCTGCCGCCGCCGCCGCCGGACGAAGTGCTGGGGCCCATCTCCCAGGCCGACCCGGAGAGCCTGGCGATGATCCTCGCGCGCGAGCAGCCGCAGACGGTGGCGCTGGTGCTGTCGGCCATCGACGCGGAGCGGGCCGCGGCCGTGATGAGCCACATGCCGGAGAAGAACCGCCCGCAGATCGTGCGGCGTATGGCGACCATCGAATCGGTGGCGCCGGAAGTCCTCCGCGAGGTCGGCGCCGCGCTCACCGCGGAGTTGAACGCGCTGGTGGCGGGCGGAATGCGCAAAGTGGACGGCAAGCAGGCCGCGCTCGAGGTGCTGCGGCGCTCGACCGGCGCCCAGCAGGGAGAGATCGTCGCCGAGATCGAGAAGATCGACGCCGACCTGGCCTCCGTGCTGCGCACCAAGCTCTTCACCTTCGACGACCTGGGCGCGCTCAGCGATCGCGATCTGCAGATGGTGCTCAAGGAGGCCGACTCGAGCCGCCTCACCGTCGCCCTCAAGGGAGCGACGCAGGCGCTGCGCGAGAAGTTCATGAAGAACATGTCGTCTCGCGCCGCCGCGCTGCTCGGCGACGATCTGGCCGCCATGGGCGCGGTCAAGCTCGCGCTGGTGGAGAAGGCGCAGGGCGAGATCGCCGCCGTCGCGCTCTCGCTGGCCGAGCGCGAGAAGATCACCATCGTCCGTCCCGCCGACAAGATGTTGTGAGTGCCATGACCAAAGAGAGCGCCGCGCGCAAACCCATCTTCTTGAGCAACGTCCGGGCCGACAAGGCTGAGCGCGCCACGTTCGCGGCGCAGAAGCCGGTCAGCGAGCCGCCGCCGGCCGCCGTGCAACCGCCGCCTCTGCCGCGCGCGGTGTCTGCTCCTCCGCCGCCGCAGCCCATCCCGGCCGTGCCATCGCAGGTGGAGTCCGATCTGCGCGTGGCGATGATGGCGCGCGTACAGATGGCCGTGGAGAAGCTGCGTCACGAGGGCGAGCGCCTGGCCGAGCAGGCCCGCGCCGACACGCTGGAGATCGCCTTCCAGATCGCGCGGCGCATCTTGGAGCAAGAGCTTCGCACCGGGCCCGACGCGCTCTTCGCGCTGGTGCGCAGCGCCGTCCGCCGCGCGGGCGACGTGCGCCGCGTGCTCATTCGCGTGGCGCCGCAAGACGTGCAGGCGCTCGAGGGAGAGGCCGGCAAGACCGCCCTGCAGACCATGACGGTTGCGCGGGTGGAGATCGTCGGAGATGCCACGCTCACTCCGGGCGACGTCATCGTCGAGTCGGCCGAGGCGCGCATCGACGGGCGGCTGGGGTCGCGGCTCAACGAGCTTCACGAAGCGGTTCAAGGAGAAGACGCGTGACGCTCTTCGACCTCCAGAAGCTGAAGCAGATCTTCGCCGACACGGACACCCTGCCCGTCTCGGGAACGGTGCTGCGCGCTTCGGGCCTGGTCATCGAAGCTTCGCTGCCGCGCGTGGCGGTGGGGACTTGCTGCGAGATCACCACCAGCACGGGAGGCACGTTGCGCGCCGAGGTGGTGGGCTTCTCCGGCGCGACCGCGCAGCTGATGCCTTACGGCGACATCTCCGGCGTCGGCGCGGGCTGCCCGGTGGTGCCGGTGGCTTCGGGGCAGCGGGTGGCGGTCGGTCCGGCGCTGCTCGGCCGCGTGCTCGATTCGTCGCTGCAGCCGCTGGACGGCGGGCCGCATCCGCTGCTGCGCGATCGCGTTCCGCTCAATGCCAAGGCGCCCGCGGCCATGGAGCGCACCCGCATCGAGCGGCCGTTCGAGACGGGCGTTCGCGCCATCGACGCGCTGCTCACCGTCGGCGAAGGCCAGCGGCTGGCGGTGCTGGCCGGGCCGGGCGTGGGCAAGAGCGTGCTGCTGGGGATGCTGGCGCGGAACTCGCAGGCCGATGTGATCGTGGTCGGGCTCATCGGCGAGCGCGGCCGCGAAGTGCGCGAGTTCATCGAGCGCGATCTGGGCCCCTCTGGTCTACGCCGGTCGGTGGTGGTGCTGGCTACCGGAGACGAGCCGCCCGTGCAGCGCGTGCGGGCCGCGTATGCCGCCACCGCCGTCGCCGAATACTTCCGATCACGCGGCGCGCGCACGCTGTTGCTGATCGATTCGCTCTCGCGCGTGGCCATGGCGCAGCGGGAGATCGGCCTCGCGGCCGGAGAGCCGCCCACCAGCAAAGGCTACCCGCCGTCGGTCTTCGCGCAGCTTCCGCGGTTGGTGGAGCGCGCCGGCAACGCCGTCGGCAAGGGCAGCATCACCGCTTTCTACACCTGCCTCGCGGAGGGCGACGACAACGCCGACCCGGTGGTGGATTGCGCCCGCGCCGCGCTGGACGGGCACCTCGTGCTCTCGCGCCGGCTCGCCGAGGGCGGACACTTTCCCGCCATCGACCCGCTGGCGAGCATCAGCCGCGTGATGACCGACGTGGTGGGCAAGGACCACGTGATGCTCGCGCGCCAGGCCCGCGAGGCGCTGGCCACCTTCCGCGAATCGTCGGACCTGATCGAAGTGGGCGCGTACGTGGCCGGCAGCAATCCGCGCGTGGACCGCGCCATCGCGCTGCGGCAGCCGCTCAACACCTTCTTGAAGCAGAACCCGGACGACAACTTTCCCTTCGCGCAGACGGTCGACGGGCTGCGCGCCGTGCTGGGAGCGAAGCATGCGTAGGGCCATCTTCCTCGCGCTGGGCGTGGCTCTGGCGGCGCCGGCCGCCGAGACGCCGGCGGTCGATCTGTCCACCCGCGCCATCTGCGACGAGCTTCGCGCCGCCGCCGCCACGCCGCGGGATGCAGATCTGGAGAGGGCCGAATTGAAGAAGGAGGCCGCCGCCATCGAGGCCGCCCGGCAGGAGCTGAAGGCCGAGACGGCGCGGCTGGTCGAGCTGATCGCGCAGACGAAGAAGCGCGAGGCGGAGGCCAAGGCGAAGACGCCCGAGAAGCCCAGGCAGCAGCTCATCGGGCTGGCGAAGACCGTCTCGAACATGAAGCCCGCGAAGAGCGCGGCCATGATGGTGAAGCTGCCGCAGCCGCTGGCGGTGAGCACGCTGGAGCAGCTCGAGCCGTCGCGGCGCGCTGCCATTTTGGAAAAGATGGCCCCCGATCGCGCGGCCGAGATGCTGCACGCGCTCTCGGAGCTCAAGAAGCCTTCCGACGACGAGGAGACGCAGCAATGACGGTCAAACCCGTGAGTTTCGGCGTGCTGCCGCATGCGCCCATTGGGAAGCAGCCCATCGCCATGGACGGATTCGCCGCTGCGCTCGAGAAGGCCGAGGCGCCCGCGCCGCAGCAGGGTCAGCCGGAGGTTCCGAGCGAGGCGACGCCGGCGTTGCCCGATCTGGACGGCGCGCACTTCTTCGATCACCTGGAGCACGCGGCTTCGGGTTCTTCGAGCGATGGACTCTTGATCCATGGGTTCACCGTGGAGCACTCAGGGACTTTCGGCCTGGCCGCAGCCGTCAGTCCCACGCTTGCGGCTTCGAAGCCCGCCGCTCCTACGCTCGCGGCGCCGAAGCCCGCCGCGGCTACGACTGAAATCGCGGTGCGGCGGCAGGCGGTCGAGAAGCAGCCGGTCGACGATTTGATGCCGCTCCGGCCGGATGATCCGCAGGCCCTCGCGCTCGCGAGCGGTCCGGAGCCAACGGCCGTCATCCACGAGCACGCTGCTCCGCTGCTGCCGAAGCCTGGCGCTCACACCCTGCCGCAGCCGGTCTCCGTCCAGGCTCCGCAGACCGCGAAGTCCGAGGAGAAGCCGTCCTCCAAAGCAGCTGAGAAAAACTCTTCCAAGGTGGTGCCGGCGGCGAATCCGGCCGTCGCGAATCCCTCTCCAGCGCCGATCATCTTCTCCGCGCAACAAGCCGTGATTATTGTTCCGGAGAAGGCTTCCGGCGAGTCAACTTCGAACGAGGCGGCAGAGACGCCTTCCGCGCCAGATCGATCCGGCGCGCAGTTCGTTCAACGGAAAAGCGGCACCACGACCGGCGTCGCCGCGCGCCAGGCTGTTGCAGTTTCAGGAGAGGGCCGTGCGCAACCGATTGCTTCAAACCCCGCGCAATCCGCATCCCCGGCACGAGCAGAGGCCGCCGGTGCTGCTGCAGTCGCGAATCTCTGGACACCCGCCGCGCCCAAGCGAGCTGGGCCGCCCGCTGCGGACGCGCCTCGAGCTGTCGCAAGCGCTCAACCAGGACCGCAGCCCGCTCAGCGCGCCGCCCCGGGCGCGCCGGTCACACGCGCCGTGGATGTCGCACCTACCGTTGCAGCGACGCGACCAGCAGCTTCAGCAGTTCGCGCATCGCCTGTCGCGGTAGCGGCTCAGGCACCGCGACAGCCCGCAGCGGCCGCAGCGCAAGGCCAGCAGATCGCGGCGCCAGTCGCGGCCCAGCGCCAACCCATCGCGGCGGCGGCTCCGGAAGCCGCGCGTCTCACCGCGGAGACCTCTCGAATCAAACAGCCCGCGGCGCCTGCGGCCGTGGTGGCGGAGCCTGCGGCGAGGCAAGCTGCGGCCGCCAAAGCTGCCCCGGCGCAAGCGGCCACGGTGCGTCCGGCCGTCGCCGAACAGCGCGCTGCGGGCGAGAAGGTTGTCACGGCAACCATCGGCAAGCCTGCGGCCGCGAAAGAGCCTACTGTCGCCGCGCCGGGCGCGAAAGAAGCCGCTGCACCCTCGCCGGACGCGAAAGAGCGCGCCGCAGCAGCTTCGTCAACCGCGCCGGTTGAGGCCGTGAAAGAATCCGTTGCAGCCGCGCCGGGCGCGAAAGAGCACGCTGCGGCGAGTCCGTCGGCCGCGCCGGTTCAGGCCGCGAAAGAATCGTCCACCGCGGCTGCTCCGGCGGCTGCTCCGTCCGCCGCGTCGCCTCCATCCGCCGTGCCCGCTCCGGCCGGCAAAGAGTCCGCCGGGAAAGAGACCGCGCAGAGGCAGCCGCGTGCCGAGGCCTCAGTCGAGCCGGCTGCCGACGCGCAGAAGCCCGCGCTGGTGTCCGCGCCCGCCGCAGCCGCAGCGCAGAGCCCGGCAGCGTCGAAGCATCCCCAGCCTGAAGCCGCCGCCAACGCCGCACCCGCCGCGAAGCCTGCTGCCGCGAGCGCCGAGCCTCGCGCCGCCGCGGAGTCCCACGCCGCCGCCCAGAAGGCCGAGACCAAGGAGGCGGTGAAGCTCGTCGACTCGCCGAAGCCCGCGCAGATCGCCGCGCAGCCCGCGCCCGCGCCCGCGCGCGACTCCGCACCCCACGCCTCCGCGCCGGCCGCGCCTGCTCCCGCCGCGCCCGCTCCCGCCGCGGCCCGCATCGACGCGCTGGCCTACGACCCCTCGCTGCGCATGACCATGAAGCCGGGCGAAGCCCGCGTCTCGCTCGACGCCGGCGGCGGAGTCTCGCTGCACGTGCAGGTGCAGAACGGCGTCGCCAACGTCCGCGCCGAAGGCGCCGCCGCGCCGCTGCTGGCCCAGAACCTTCCGGAGCTCCGCGCCTCGCTGGCGAGCAACGGTCTGTCGCTGGGCGGCTTCGAGCGCGGCGACTCCAAAGAGCGCGAGCAACCCGAGGAGGCAGAGGCACCCACATCGGCTGGCAAGCCCATTGCAAATGTTCCTTCCCGGCGCAGCAGCAAGAGTCGCCTCGAGGTCGAGGCTTAGGAGCATTCGTATGGCAATTACGGGAATCGACAACAGCAGCAGCGCGAGCACCGCCGCCAGCAGCACGGCGCAGGGCTCCAACACCTTGGGCAAGAACGACTTCCTCAAGCTCTTGATGGCGCAGCTGCAGAACCAGGACCCGACACAGCCGTCGGATCCGACGGCGTTCACGGCCCAGCTCGCGCAGTTCTCGCAGCTGGAGCTGCAGCAGAACGCCAACGACACCCTCTCCAACATGGCCACCGCGCAGGCGTCGGCCAATCAGCAGGCGTCGGTCAATCTGGTGGGCAAGAACGTGACGTTCTCCACCAGCACCGTCACGATTGCGGCGGCCGGCGGCGCACTCCTGACGGGCAGCCTGAGCGGCGACGCCAACTCCGTGTCCGCCGTCATCAAGAATTCGGCGGGCGCGGTCGTGCGCACCATCAAGGGCGGACCTACTCCGCAAGGTCAGCTGCAGATCCCCTGGGACGGCCGCGACGATTCCGGGAACCTCCTCGCCGCGGGCAGCTACTCGGTTGCCCTCACGGCGCTGGACACGCAAGGCCAGGCAGTCAACGCCACGGCGCAATCGAGCGCGCTCGTCACCGGCGTCTCGTTCTCGAACGGCGTTCCTCAGCTCATTGCCGGCGGCCAGACGCTGCCACTGAGCAGCATCACCGAAATCGATCAACCCATCGCAAAAACCCCCTAAAGGAGAATCAAAACCATGAGCCTCATTTCCTCGCTGTATTCCGGCCAGACCGGCCTCGACACCACCAGCACCGAGCTGCAGGTCATCGGCGACAACATCGCCAACTCGAACACCATCGGCTTCAAGTCGTCGCGCGCCGCGTTCGAGGACATGCTCGCGCAGAACATCATCGGCGGCAGCGACGGCGCGGCCGGGCTGGGCTCGCGCGTGCAGCAGGTGCAGCAGATCCTCACCCAGGGCTCGATCACCAGCACCGGCAACGTCACCGACATCGCGCTGCAGGGCAACGGCTTCTTCGTCCTGCAGGGGCCGAACGGGCAGTACCTGACTCGCGACGGACAGTTCACCGCCGACAAGAACGGCAACATCGTCAACCTGGGCGGTCTCGCGGTGCAGGGCTTCAGCGCCGACTCGACCGGCAAGCTCTCCGGCACCCTGGGCAACCTCAGCGTCGGCAACGCCACCTCGCTGCCCAACGCCACCACCACCGTGACGCTCAAGGCGAATCTCCAGGCGGACGCGACCCCCACCGCCGCCTTCGATCCCACAAACCCCGGCGGTACCTCGAACTTCAGCGCCAGCACGCAGATCTTCGACGCCCAGGGCCAGGAGCACGACGCCCAGGTCTACTTCAGCAAGACCGCGAGCGGCAGCTGGGACTTCCACGCCATGACCGACGGCGGCGGCGTCGCCGGCGGCACCGCAGGCACCCCGACGGAGATCGCCAGCGGCACGCTCACCTTCGACTCCTCGGGCAAGCTCACGACGGAGACCCAGACCAGCAACTTCACTCCGTCCACCGGCACCGTCGCGCAGGCGCTCAACTTCAACTTCGGCGACCCGACCGGCGTGCCGGGCGGCACCGGCGTCGCGGGCATCACGCAATTCGCGGGCGCCTCGTCCATCACCTTCGCCGCCCAGGACGGCTATGGCGCGGGTACGCTGGCGGGCATCGCGGTGGATTCGAGCGGCGGCATCACCGGCAGCTTCACCAACGGAGAGTCGCGCTTGCTGGGCCAGGTCGCCGTCGCCACCGTTCCGGCGCCCGACCAGCTGCAGAAGCAGAGCGGCAACCTCTACCAGGTGACGCCGGGCGCGGGTCAGGTCAGCGCCGGCACCGCGGGCGAGGGCGGCCGCGGCACCATCGTCGCCGGTGCGCTCGAGCAGTCCAACGTCGACCTCGCCGGCCAGTTCGTCGACATGATCGTCGCCCAGCGCGCCTTCCAGGCCAACTCGCGCACGGTCACCACCGCCGACTCGCTGCTGCAAGAGCTGATTCAGATGAAGCGGTAACCGCAGCGCGCTCTAGAAACGAGTCCGCCGGGCACCACGCCGGCGGACTTTTTCTTTGCTATGCTGCCTTCATGATTCGCTACTACGGCAAGCCAGCCTGAGACGGCTGCAAAAAAGCGCGGGAGTTTCTCGCGCACAAAAAAGTCGACTTCACCGAGCGCAACCTGATCAAGGAACCGCTCACCCTCGCTGAGCTGCGCAGCCTGGCCAAGAAAGCCGGCGACGCCGCCCAGCTCGTCGCCCCGAAGCGCCGCAAGGAAGCCGAAGGCCTCTCGGGCGACGCGTTACTGAAGTGGCTCTCGGAAGACGGCGCCCGCGTCCGGCGGCCCATCATCGAGAGCGGCGACACGCTCACGCTGGGCTTCACCGCCGACACGCGCGCGAAGCTCGACGAGCTGCTCTAGACTTCTCGAGCGACCAACCGCGACGCTCTCGCGAGCTTCCATCCAACCCCGAGCAACCACGTCACCGGTGCGGCCAACAGATCACGCCAGTCCGCGCAATCCGAGCTGTAGTAGTCGACCTCGATGCCTCCGTAGTGCCGCCGGGCGTTGTTGCGAACATACGCGAGCGCGCGCGCGACCTCCGTCGGGCTCTTCAGCAAGCGCGAGTGATAGTGGTCGTCGAACAGCCCACCCTTCCGGCCAAGCGCCTTGTTCAACGCCTTCGCCAGCCGGATGCACAAGCCCTGCATCCCGCGCGACAGCCCCACGCTGTCGTCCGCCTCGACGATCAGGTGCAGGTGATTCCCCAACACCGAGAACTTGATCAACCGGAACGACGGCTTCCCCAGCAGCGCATCGAAGCTCCGCCTGATCGCCGCGAACCGCCGCGACGAACGCAAATTCGGCACGTCGCCGCGCACCCGAAGCGTCACATGCGCCGGCGTCGGCCGCGAAAACACCGGCCGCGACATGTGCGAAACGCGATGCCCCTTCGGCCGCCCGGCGCCCTTCCGGCGCCCACCCCGCCGCGGAAACTCCAATTGAACGGGTCGCATAGTTAGATATCAGGATATATTATACTGCCGCTCCCGTCAAGTCCGCTTCCGACAGAGAGAACCATCGCGACGCCCAAGGACCGCCAGGCAAATCGCAGCGCACGGCAGCAGCGCAGAGCCGCGAGGACCGCGCAGCCCACCACCACCGCGCATCAGAGCACCCCACGCCGCGAGAGCCCAGTGCGGCGCCACCCCTCACTTCCCCTCCGGAAAGCAACTACCACCGACCGTCGCCAAAGCTCCGCGCGCCAACCCACCTCAGCCGCAACGCCGCGAAAACTCCGCGCGCCAACCCACCTCAGCCGCGCTAGCTCGCGGCCCGCGGGTCCAGCGCATGCAGCTTCGCGGTGAGCCGCACCACCTCCGCCTCCAACTCCGGCGACGGCGGACTCGCGAGCGCGTTGCGGACCTCCTGGTCCACCTCGATCAGCTTCTCCGACGACGCGAAGGGCGTCTTGTGGAACCGGTAGCGGACGCGCGTGTCTCCCAAGAGCTTGTTCAGCGCGGCCAGCTCGTCTTTCAACGTCTCGGACATCGGATGCTCCCTTTGCGATCTATTTACCAAAACCCCGGCCGATGCGCGCGAAGAGTCTCGCCCACCAGGCGACGACCGGCTCTACCTGGGTGAAGCCGCGAGAGAGCGCGATGGAGCGGCGCTTCAAGCTGTCGTCGGTCTCGCCCCAGACGCGGCGGGTGCCGGTGAAGACCGCCATGCGGCTCGCCGAATCGTCGTTTGCCTTGGGAGAAGCGCGCTGCAACACCACGTAGATGATCAGCGCCACGCAAGCGAGCGCCGGAAACCATTTATCGATTTGCACGAGACAGTGTCACCACGACGGGGCCGCTTTGCCCGCAATTTCCTCTTTTATTTGGACAATTCGTAAATGACCCGCGCTTTCCGGACCTTGCGTATTAGAGTGCGGCCTCTATGGCGGACGTGATCGAGCGGCGCGCGCAGATGTTTCCCACCCTCTCGCCGGCCCAGCTGGCGCGGCTGCAG
>DATBAA010000110.1:0-3357 GCA_036271755.1 Myxococcales bacterium
TGCGAAAAGCCGAGACCGGAGAGGATCTCTTCCGCGCGGTGGCGGCCGTAGAGCTCGTCGTGATGCGCCAGCTCCTCGTGCAGCTCGGCCAATTCGCCGCCCAGCTCGACCTGATCTTCCTCGGTGGCGGCCGCCTCCAGCGCGGCCTGGGCGGATTCGATGCGCTGCTCCAGGAAGACGCGGCCCGGAACCGATGCGAGCACTCCGTCGATGATCGACCCCGGCGGCAGCTCGGAGAGCTCCTGCGGCAGATATCCAGCGCGGGCGCGCCGCACCAGCTGCACCGAGCCGGTATCGGCTTCGATGCGCCCCGCCAGCACCTTCATGAGCGTCGACTTGCCGCTGCCGTTCGGACCGATCAGGCCCGCGCGATCGTGATGGCCGAGCGCGAAGCTCGCCTCCTCGAAGAGCACCTTCGGCCCGTAGCGAACCCCGAGCCCGCGCGCGTGCAAGAGCGACATCTACGAATTCTCGAGCAGCAGCTTGCGCAAGCGGTCCAGTGACTCTTGCGTCTTCTGCCGGTAGGAATTTTTCGCGCCGCTCTCCTGCGCCTGCGTCAGCGTCTGCTCGTAGATGCGAATGGCCTTCTCCACCAGCCGCCGCACGCGCTTGTGCAGCTCGTCTTGATAGAGCGCGCTCTGCTCCGGCGTCAGGCCCTTGGGCAGCGGCGCCTGCACCAGCTCGCCGTAGAAGCCTTCGTACATTTCGCCGATGCGAAAGCCCGCCGCGGTGGCCCACTCGCCGTCGCCTTTGCGGATGGCCTTCAGGTAGTGATCCTGCGCCGTCAGCAGGAGCTTCGACTTCTGCTCGATGGCGTCCTGCAGCCGCGAGTCGTCCATGGCCGACGGATCGATGAGCGTCTCCTTGAACGACCCGCGCGACGCCTCGCCCAGCCAGAACTCCGCCTGCGCGGGCAGCGCCGGATCGACCGGCTCGTCCAGCCGGGCGTACGCATCCAGCGCTTCGCGCACCAGCTTCTCGCCATCGGCGCGCGGGCCGCCTTCGATCTTGCAGACACCCTCCTGCAGCAGCGCCTGCGCTTTCAACAACGGCTTCAATCCCGGCCGCTGCGTCAGCGTGTGCAGCCGGGCCGCCGCCGCGTCCAACTTGTGCAGCTGATACTCCGCGAACGCCGCATGAAACTGCGCCTCGGGCTCGTCCTTCAGCGCCAGGTACTTCGTCAGCCGCAACAGCGACTCGCCGTACCTGCCCAGCCGCTCCTGCGAGAGCGCCGCGTCGAACAGCGCCGGCAACAGCTGCGGCGAGGTGGGAAACCCCTGCCAGAGCCTGTCGAAGCGCTGCGCCGCCTGATCGAAGTCGCCCGCCTGGAACGCGCGCGTGCCTGCATCGAAGAGCGTCGCATCATCCATCTGCTGCAACGGCACCAACGCCGGCGGCCCCGCCGTCACGATCATCGGCTGCTGAATATCGACCCGCGAGGCCGGGTGCGCGCAAGCGAGAGACAGCCCAAGACAGACCACGTGCAGCTTGAAGCTCACCCCAACACCGTCACGACCAGCTTGCGATTGCGGGGCCCGTCGAACTCGCAGAAGTAGATGGCTTGCCAGGTGCCCAGCTGCAGCTTCCCGCCCTGCACCGGCAGCGTGTACGAGAAGCCCAGCACCGCGGCCTTCACGTGCGCCGGCGCGTTGCCGTCGTTGTGCTTGTAGTACTTCTCGTTCTGCGGCACCGCCCGGTCGAGCGCGTTCAAGATGTCGGTCTGCACGTCCGGATCGGTGTTCTCGTTGATGGTGATGGCGCCCGTGGTGTGCCCGCAATAGATGGAGCACAAGCCGTTCTGGATGCCGCTCGCCGTGACGATGGCCCGGACGCGCTTGGAGACGTCGATCATCTCCTGCTTCTTGGTGGTGGGCAGCTCGATCGCAGCGCTGTGGAACATCACTCGCCTCCGTTGGCCAGGAACCCGTCGATCTGCCACAACCCGGCCAGATCGTGCACGTCCTTGCGCAAGCGCGGCACCTTGCAGAGTGGAATTCCACCCAAAGAGCGCTGCAGCCGCTCGATCTCACGCCGGTCCAGGTCGGCCAGCGTCGACTGCTCTACCAGCGTCTGACAGAGCCGCTCGGCCAGCTGCGAGTCGCCGCCGGATGAAGCGATCTGCGCCAGCGACAGCGCCTCGCGAATGGCCGGGATGTTGTCGGGCCCGCCCTGCCGCCGCGGGTCGCGCTGGACGCGGTTCACCACCACCGCCGCCGTCTTGATGCCGTCGTCGGAGAGCGCGCGATGGAAGAAGAGCGCCTCTTGGATGGTGAGCGGATTCGGGCTCGTCACCAGCACGAACGCGGCTTTCTGCGATTTCAACAGCTCGCGCACCTTGCCGGCGCGGTCTTTGAAGCCGTCGTACATGCCGTCGAAGGCGAGCATGAAGTCGGCCACGTCTTTCAAGAACGCCGCGCCGGTGAAGCGCGCCAACGTCTTGAGGATGATGCCCGACGGCGCGGTCAAGAGCCTGAGGCCGAACTTGCCGGCCTTCATCATCGGGCCCAGCAGGATGCGGAAGGCGTTGTTGTCGAGCACGTCCAGCACGCGGTCGGCGGCATGCAGGAAGTCGAGCGCGTTGGAGGTGGGCGGCGTGTCGAGCACCACCACGTCGAAGCGGCCGCTGGCGTGAACCTCGTACACCTTCTCCATGGCGATGTACTCGAGCGAGCCCGCCATGGCCGTCGAGAGCGATTGATAGATGTGGTTGGCCAAGATGCGCTTCGCCTGCTCGGGAGATTTCGCCTGCTCGTGCACCAGCTCGTCCCAGGAGTGCTGCAGGTCGAGCATCATCGCCCACATCTGGCCTTGAGAAGCCCCAGGTCTGAGCTGCTCCAACAACGCCGGGTCGATGCGGGTTTCCGTGTTGCCCAGCTCCTTCAAGCCCAGGCTGTTGGCGAGGCGCCGCGCCGGGTCGATGGTCATCACCAGGACGCGCTTGCCCTCCATGGCCAACTGCAGCGCCAGGGCCGCGGCGGTGGTCGTCTTGCCGACGCCGCCGGAGCCGACGCAGCAGATCACCTGGCGCCCGCGCACAGCCGCAAAGAGGCCGGTCTCGAGCTTGTCACCGGAGTTCATTTGGGCACCCCGATGGCCGCGGCGATCTTCTCCACCGCGGAGAGCCCGAAGCCCGTGCGCTCGAAGAGGAACGGCACTTTGTACAGAGCGCGCTGCGGAATGGCGTCGCGCAGCACCTTCTCGTAATAAGCCGAGAGCACGGCGCGCGATTCGTGGTTGTCGGCTGCTTCGCCCGAGGCCGACAAGAGCGGCCCGCCGCGCGTCACCGCGGCCACTTCGGCGGGCGAGAAGCGGCTCTCGAAGTAGCCGTTCAAGAAGAGCGGCCCAGAGGGAAAGCCG
>DATBAA010000111.1:0-4970 GCA_036271755.1 Myxococcales bacterium
CCCCGCCTGTAGACGCAGGCACGCCTCCCCCGGATGCCGGCACGCCGCTCCCAGATGCCGGCACGCCGCCGCCGGACGCGGGCACGCCACCGCAGACCGGGTTGCTCTTCGGCGACACCTTCGCGCGGACGGCGGCCAACCTGGGCGCCAGCTGGACCGTCGTCACCGGCGCCTTCATCGTCAACAACCACGCCAACTCCGACCGCGACGCGCTCGACCGCGCCACCGTCGCCGGCATCATCTGCGCCGACTGCCGCATCGACGCGCAGATGGTCAACTTCGGCGGCGGCGAATCGATGCTGGAGTTGCGCGGCACCGCCACCGACCACTACGCGCTCGCGCTGACCACCAACGGTACGCTGCAGCTCCGCAGGTATCACGGCACGGTCGCAACGGTGCTGGGCAGCGCGGCCAGCGGCATCATCGACCTGACCAACTGGGCCAGCTTCACCTTCTCGGTGCAGGGCTCGAACCCGGTCACGCTCACCGCCTCGGTCAACGGCGTCGAGAAGCTCTCCGCGACCGACACCTCCGCCTCTCAGCTCGACGCGGCTGGCTCGGCGGGCATCGCGGCGACCGCCGCCGGCATTCTCTTCCGCGACTTCACCTTGAACGGAGTCGCGGCCGGCACGCCGCCCCCGGCCGACCCGCCGCCCGATGCCGGCACACCGACGGAGCCACCGCCAGATGCCGGAACTCCGGAGCCGCCGCCCACGGGCACCAAGCTGACCGTCACCACCACCTTCCGCGGCACGGCGTTCGATCTACAGGCCGTGGATCCCGGGGGCACCGCGTATGGCGTTCCCATCGGCGGCGACAACTCACAGGTCTATGCCTCGACCGATGGCCGCAGCTGGACCCATCGCGGCAGCAACCCCACCGGCAACGCCTTCTTCAACATGACCGCGCTCGCCGACGGCACGCTCCTGGCCGACACCGCCGGCGGCACGCGCGCCATGGCCCGCTCGACCGATCACGGCGCCACCTGGCACAACGTCCTCAACCTGGGCTCATTCCGCTCGCTGACGCCGCACAACTGGGCGCAAATGAATGGAACGGTCTATTTCCTCGAGTATCAAACCTTCACCAACGGAGCGACGCCCATTCGCATCTGGGCCTCCACCGACGACGGCGTCACCTGGACGGCGCGCTTCACCTTCACCACCAGCCGCCACGGCCACGGTCTGCTCGCCGATCCGCAGCGCGGCGTCCTCTGGGCCTTCTTCGGAGACACCGACCCGCAATGCGCCGTGCAGCGGTCGACCGACGGCGGCTTCACCTGGACCAAGATCCTGGGACAGCAGCCGGCCGACATCGTCGACGCCACTCTCTTGTCCGACGGCTCCATCCTGGCCGGCCAGGACATCAGCTTCCAGCCCGACTTCCCGCACGTCGCCAAGATCACCGCTACCGGCAAGGTGACTGACTTCGTGACCTTGCCCGCGGCAAGTTACTCGACTCACGCATTGTCGATTGGCGGTTATGTCGCGGGAGTGACTCGCGAAGTGGACAACGATGTCACTCCGGCCAATGTCACCAACGGTTCGCTCTGGGGCAGCGGCGACGGAGTGACCTGGAATCAGCTCCTCACCGTTCCGCGCCTGAACGCCGACGACGACGTCCGCGTGGACGTCTATTGGGAGTTGCCTACCGGCGAGCTGGTCGTGAACGTCAAGGACGCGTCGGGCTTCGGCGGAGACGGCCGCGGCTACCTGCTCTTGAAACCTACTCTCCAATGACCTTGATGAGGACGCGCTGTCCCGGCGTCCGTCAAACTCGCCGTAGGAATCTTCAAATAGCGGGTGAGTGACTTCAGAACGAGTTCACCGCCGTGACGGGCCGCTTGCCGGCGAGGAACAGGAGGATTTGTTCGAGAGCGATGCGCGCCATGGCCTGGCGCGTCTCCACCGTGGCGCTTCCCAGATGAGGCAGGAGCACCACGTCGTCGCGGCCGACGAGGCCCTGGTGCACCAGCGGCTCCTCCTCGAAGACGTCCAGCCCGGCGCCGCCCAGATGCCCTGACTCGAGCGACGCGACCAGCGCGGCCTCGTCGACGATGGGCCCGCGCGCGGTGTTGATCAGCTGCGCGCCCCGCTTCATCTGCAGAAGCTCTTTCGCGCCGATGAGGTGGCGCGTCTGGGCGTTCAAAGGGCAGTGGATGGAGACGATGTCCGACTGCTGCAACAGCTCGTGCAGCTTCAGTCCGCTGCTGCGCGAGCTGTGGATGACCTTCATGCCAAAGGCCTTGGCGCGCTCTTCGACGGCGTTGGCGATGCGGCCGTGGCCGATGAGGCCCAGCGTGGCTCCGCGCAGCTCGCGGCCCAGCAGCATGGTCGGCGCCCAGCCGGCGAACTTTCCCTCGCGCATCATCCGCTCGCCTTCGCGGACGCGACGCACGAGAGAGAGGATCAGCGTCCAGGCCAGGTCCGCGGTGCAGTCGGTGAGCACGCCGGGCGTGTTGGTCACCCAGACGCCGCGCCTCGTGCAAGCTGGCACGTCGATGTTGTCGTATCCGACCGCGTGGTTGGCGACGATCTTCAGCTTCGGCGCCGCGTCGAGCAGCTCGTCGTCGACGCGATCGGCGAGCGTGGGCAGCAGCGCCTCGACGCCCCGCACGCGCTTCAACAGCTCCGCGCGCGCGATCACCGGCTCTTCGTCATGCTGGTCGAGCTCGACGCCGGCTCCCAGGAGGCTGCGAGGGTCCAGCGCCAGCTTGCGGGTCACGAATACACGAGGCTTGTCCACGAGAGGCTCTGTACCACGCGGACCGTCTCTTAGAACGTCTCGCCGACGGCGAGGATGTGCAGCTTCTCGGGCGGCAACGCGCGCCGCGTCCACTCGGCGCGCAGCCGCTCGGGCGGCTCCAACAAAGGCTCGTCGGTGAGCTTGAAGGTTCCCCAATGCATGGCGAAGAAGTCGCGGGCCTTCAAGTCAATGAAAGCCTGCGCGGCCTGCTCGGGGTTCATGTGCTGCTTCTCCATGAACCATCCCGGATCATAAGCGCCAATCGGCAGCAGCGCGGCGTCGATGGGCCCAAAGCGCGAACCAATCTCGGTGAACCCGTCGAAGTAAGCGGTGTCGCCCGCGTGATAGACGCGCGACTTGCTGCCCTCGATGACGAAGCCTCCCCAGAGCGCGCGGTTGACGTCGAACAGCCCGCGCCGGCTCCAGTGCTGCGACGGCACGAAGCTCACCCGCACGGTGTCGCTCAAGCGCTCGGCGTCCCACCAGCCCAGCTCGGCCCGCGGCAGCTTCAAGTCCGTTGCCAGGCCCTTGCCCAGGATCACGCGCGCGCCGGCCGCCAGCACCGACGGCTTGTCGTAGTGATCGTAGTGGCCGTGCGTCACCAGCGTCGCGTCGATGCGCGGCAGCTCGGCGACGCTCAGCGGCACCGGCGCGTTGCGCTTGATGACATAAGAGATGCGCTCGCCGAAGATCGGGTCGATCAAGATCGACAGCCCGTCGAGCTGCACCAGCCAGGACGCATGCCCGAGCCAGGTCAGCCGCGCCGGCTCGCCCACGGCAGGCGCGACCGCGACCGAGGCGGGAGAGGTTTTCAGGAAAGGCACCTCGGCCGTGGCCGGACTCTTCCGCCTGCGCCCGCGCAGCTTGTCCAGCACGGCCCAGCGAAACACCACGCCCGGCGGCTGCGGGCCCGAACCATCGAGATTTCGAAAGGTCGTCACGGGCCGATTCTACTGGATGAGCCGCTCCTCCGCTTGCTCCGCCTCGGCCTGCGCCGTCCGCTTCTTCGTCTTGATCAGCCGCTGCTCCTCGTCGACGAAGTAGAAGACCACCCGCAGCATGGCGGCGATGACCGTCACCAGAATGGACGACAAGAACCAGTCGAGCACCGTGCTGACCACGCCCCAGTGTCCCGCCACCCGAATGCCGTAAGCGCCCGTCAGCGGCACCAATAGGAATGCCACCCAGTGCGAGGCGCAATAGGGACAAGAGATGAGATATCCGCGCCAGGTCTCCATGCCGCCGCAGCGGTCGCGCAGCGGCGCGAAGATCCGTTCCCGGGCGATGGTGTGTGACAGCCCCATGGTGACGGCCGAGACCAGGAGGATCTTGAGCAGCGGAATGTCCACCTCATCAAACTCATCACGCAGTGCGGCGCGCGCAGCAGGCGAGCGTTCGTGACAATGGCCGTGCCTCAGGCAGGCTATAAGGACGCCGCGATGCGATTGACCCTGGCCTTTTTCCTGCTCTGCAGCGCGTGCGCCGGCAGCTTCTCCACGAGGATTCAGCGTCCGGCCGTGACGGTGCCGCGCGGCGTGACGCACGCGGAAGAGAACTACGACGGCTACAACTTCGTCCGCATGTTCGAGCAGTCGTGGCGGCCCGCGGACAACAACGTGCGCGGCACGCTGATCATCGTCCACGGCCTCAAGGATCACAGCACCCGCTACAACGAGCTGGCCATCCGGCTGGCGCAGCACGGCTACGTGGTCCACGCGTTCGACATGCGCGGCTTCGGCAGCTCGGGCGGGCGGCGCGTCTATGTAGAGTCGTTCGACGAGTACATCGAGGATCTGGCCAGCTTCGTCGACGTGACCCGCTCGCGTGAATATGGAAAACCCATCTTCCTCTTGGGCCACGGCCTGGGCGGCGCGGTCGCGCTCGAGTACGTCCTGTCGAGAAAGCCGGAGTTGACGGGGCTGGTGCTGAGCGGCGCCGCGTTGAAGGACGATCGCTCGGGGTTCAATCGCTTCATGACCCGCGTGACCGGCACGGTGCTGACGCTGCTGGCCACCTTCTCGGTGGACGTCGATCACCTCTCGCAAGACCCGGCGGTGGTGGCCGCGTGCAAGGCGGATCCGCTCATCGATCAGGGCAACGGCCCGGCGCGGACGGCGCGCGAGCTGATCGACGCCATGAGCGAGATCGTAAGCCGCGAGAGCGAGCTGCGCATGCCGGCGCTCATTCTCCACGGCGGCGCGGATGTGATCTTCAAGCCCGACGGC
>DATBAA010000112.1:0-5786 GCA_036271755.1 Myxococcales bacterium
GCCGAGCGCATCCGCCCCGACACGCTGGAGAGATTCGCAGCAGCCTTCGCGCCGGCCGGGTTTCGCCGCGAAGCCTTCACGCCCAGCTACGGCCTCGCCGAAGCGACGCTGGCCGTCGCCGCGGGAGCGCCAGGACAAGGCGCGCTGGTGCGCACTGTCGGAACGCGCCAGTTGGCCGCTTCGGGAGCTCCGCTGGCCGGAACCGAAGTGCGCATCGTCGAGCCGCAGACCCGCATCGTCCAGCCGGCGGGCACGGCCGGCGAGATCTGGGTGCGATCTCCGAGCATCCCGCAAGGCTACTGGAACCAGCCCGAGCTCACCGCCCACACCTTCAAGGCCGAGCTCGGAGACGGCTCTCCGGGCGCTTATCTGCGCACCGGCGATCTCGGCTTCCTGCAGGAGGGCCAGCTCTTCGTCGAAGGCCGCCTCAAGGACCTGCTCATCTTCCGCGGCGTCAATCACTACCCGGAGGATCTCGAGGCCACCAGCAGCAAGGCCCATCCGCGCTTGCGCACCGGCGTCGCCTTCTCCGTCGAAGCGAATGGCGAAGAGCAGCTGATTTTCGTCCACGAGGTCGACAAGCCGCGCGACGACCTGCCCGCCCAGGAGATCGCGTCCGCGCTGCGCAAGGCGGTGGCCGAAGAGCATGACCTGCCGGTGCAGGAGGTCGTGCTGGTGCCGCCGGGCGCGCTGCCCAAGACCTCGAGCGGCAAGCTGCAGCGCGGCCTCGCGCGCGAGAAGTACCTGGCCAAGGCCTTCGAGGTGGTTGGCTCCAGCCAGCGCTCCGCCGCGGGCGACGCGGCTCCCGACCTGGTGCGGGCCACCGCCTCGCTCTTTGCTTCGGTGTTGGGGGTGACGGAGGTTGGCCCCGACGAGGACTTCTTCGCACTGGGCGGCCACTCGCTGCTGGCCACGCAGCTGGCCTCGCGCGTGCGCGAGACCCTGGGCTTCGATCTGCCGCTCAGCGCCGTCTTCGAAGCTCCCACGCCTCGCGCGCTCGCCGCCCGCCTCGCGCAGTGCGCGCCCGCCGATCGCTCGCCGCCGCCGCCGGGCGATCGCGGCGAGACGTTGCCGCTCTCCTTCTCGCAAGAGCGCATGTGGTACCAGCACCAGCTGGAGCCCACGGGCTCGGCCTACAACGTCGCGGGCGCGCTGCACGTCGACGGCCCGCTGGACGTCGCCGCCATGGAGCGCTCGCTGGCCGCGGCGGTCGCGCGCCACGAAGCGCTGCGCTCCAACTACGTCAGCGTCGACGGCGTTCCCCGCGCGGTAGTGGCGGCCTCGAAGGCTATCTCCTTCCCGCTCGCCGACCTGAGCAGCGAGCCCGACCCGGCGGCGGCCGCCGCGAAGCTCGTGGCCGGCTTCGTCGCGCTGCCCTTCGACCTCGAGCGCGATCTGCTGGTGCGCGCGCGGCTCTACCGCCTTGGTCCCGATCGCCACGTGATGGCTTTGTCGCTGCACCACGTGGTCGCCGACGGCTGGTCCCTGGGCATCCTGCTCGACGAGCTGCTGCGCGGCTATCGCGGCCAGGCTCCAGCCGGTCCGGCACAGCGCTACTTCGACTACGCCGCCTGGCAGCGGCAGCACGTCGGCGGCGAGCGGCTCGCGCGCGATCTGGGCTTCTGGAAGAAGGCGCTCGACGGCGCGCCCATGCTGCAGTTGCCGCTCGATCGCCCGCGGCCGCAGCGGCGCAGCTCCAAGGGCTCGTTCGTTCCGCTGACGCTGAGTCCCGAGCTGATGGCGCAGCTTCGCGCGCTGGCCCGCGACGAGGGCGCGACGCTGTCTTTGGTGATGCTGGGCGCGCTCGAGGTCCTGCTCTCGCGCATCACTGGCCAGAGCGACGTGGTGGTGGGCACGCCGGTGGCCAACCGCAACCAGCTCGCCTCGGAAGCGCTGGTGGGCACGCTGGTGAACACGCTGCCGCTGCGCTTCCAGGTCGACGCGGACGCCACCTTCGCCCAGCTCCTGCGCTCGCTGCGCGACACCTCGCTGGCCGCCTGGGCTCATCAGGACGTCCCCTTCGAGCGCATCGTCTCAGAGCTGCAAGTAGAGCGCAGCGCGGGCCAGTCGCCGCTCTTCCAGGTGATGTACGACTTCCAGAACTCGCCCATGCCCGACCGCGCCGCGGGCGATCTGCGCATGCGGCCCATGCTCTACTCGCCGGGCGCCAGCCAGTTCGACTTGAGCCTCTTCATCCTCGACACCGAGCTGGGAAACGCGGCCGGCGTGGCCTACAGCACCGAGCTCTTCGAGGCCCAGACCATCGAGCGCTTCTGCGCGCACTACCTGCGCATCTTGGAGGCGGTCGCGGCACGGCCAAAGACGCAAGTGTCGCGCATCCCGCTGCTCTCCGCCGGCGAGCGCGCGGCCCTGGTGGCGCAGCCGCAAGCCAACGAGCCGCCGCCTCGCGAGCTGATCCACCGTCTCTTCGAGGCGCAGGTGCTGCGCACTCCCGACGCGCCGGCCGTCATCGACGCGCAAGGAACGCTCTCGTACAAGCAGCTCGATCAGCTGGCCAACGGTCTCGCGCGGCAGCTGCGCGAGGCGGGCGCGGGGCCGGGCGAGCGGGTGGCGGTCTTCCTCGATCGCTCGCGGCGCGTGGTGGTGGCCTTGCTCGCCACGCTCAAGACCGGCGCCGCCTACGTGCCGCTCGATCCGCGCTATCCCGCCGACCGCGTCGCCTTTCTCGTCGAGGATTGCGCCCCCAAGGTGCTGATCACCAGCGAGCCCCTGCGCGGTCTTCTCGCCGTGCCCGCGGGCGTGCAGGTGGTCAGCGTGCAGACCATCACGCCCGCAGTGGCTCCGGAGGTGGCGCAGCCGGCGCCGCCGCCCGATTCAGATTCACCCGCCTATCTCATCTACACCTCCGGCTCGACCGGCCGCCCCAAGGGCGTGGAGGTGCCGCACTTCGCGGTGGCCAACTTCCTCAAGTCGATGGCGCGCGAACCGGGCCTGACCGCGGCGGATCGCGTGCTCTCGGTGACCAGCATCTCCTTCGACATCGCCGCGCTGGAGATCTTCCTGCCGCTGGTCAACGGCGCCTCCGTGCAGGTGGCGCCGGGCACCGTCACCTCCGACGGCTTCCGCCTCGCCCAGCTGATCGAGAGCTCGGGCGCGACGGTGATGCAGGCCACTCCTTCGACCTACCGGCTGCTCCTCGAAGCGGGCTGGGAGGGCCGCAAGGGGCTGCGCATCTTCGTCGGTGGAGAGGCGCTCGCGCGGGAGCTGGCCGACAAGCTCCTGGCCCGCGGCAGCGAGCTGTGGAACCTCTACGGCCCGACCGAGACCACCATCTGGTCGTCGGTCCACCGCGTCGCCGCCGGGCAGGGCGCAGTGCCCATCGGCCACCCCATCGATCACACGGCGCTCTACATCCTCGACGCCAACGGCGAGCCGGTGCCTCGCGGCGTCGCGGGCGAGCTCTTCATCGGCGGCGCAGGCGTGGCCAACGGCTACTTCCGCAGGCCGGAGCTCACCGCCGAGCGCTTCGTCAAAGACCCTTTCGGGCCGGGCCGCATGTACCGCACCGGCGACGCCGCGCGGCTGCGCTCGGACGGCGCGGTCGAATACCTGGGCCGCCTCGACCAGCAGGTGAAGATCCGCGGCCACCGCATCGAGCCGGGCGAGATCGAGCAGGTGCTGCGCGAGAACACCTCCATTCGCGATGCGTCGGTGATCGCGCGCGAAGACCGCCCCGGCGAGGTGCGGCTGGTGGCCTACTATCTGGTGAAGGCCCCGGTCGATCAGGCCGACCTGCGCGAGCTGTGCCGCCGCAGGCTGCCCGAGCACATGGTGCCCTCGGCGTTCGTCGAGCTTTCGGTCTTTCCGCTCACCCCGAACGGCAAGCTCGATCGCAAGGCGCTGCCCAAGCCGCCGGATGATCTGGACGGGCCTTCGGCGGCAAACGAGCGCATTCCGCCGCGCGACGAGCTGGAAGCGCAGCTGGCGGCCATCTGGAAGGACGTCCTCGGCCGGGAGACGCCGGGAGTGCGCGACAGCTTCTTCCGCAACGGCGGCGACTCGCTGCTGGCGGTGCGGCTCTTCGCGCGCATCCAGCGGCGGCTAGGGCTCGAGCTGCCGCTGGCGCTGCTCGCCGAAGAGCCAACCATCGAGCATCTGGCCGCCAGCATCCGCGAGCTGCGCAGCGAGTCGGCCAAGGTGCCTGCATATCGCTACCTGGTGCCGCTGCAGACGCGCGGACATCGGCCCAAGCTCTTCTGCGTCCACGGCGCCGGCGGCAACGTCTTGAACCTGCCGGAAGTGGCCCGGGCGCTAGGTCCGGAGCAGCCGTTCTACGGCCTGCAGGCGAGCGGCGTGGACGGCAAGACCGACGCCCAGATCAACATCGAAGAGATGGCGACGGCCTACCTCGCGGAGGTCCGCGCGGTGCAGTCGCAAGGGCCGTACTTCCTGGCCGGATATTGCGGCGGCGGCATCGTCGCCTACGAGATGGCCCGCCAGGTCCGCGCCGCCGGCGAGAAGGTGGCCGCGCTCATCCTCATCGACCTGCGCAGCCCCGGCAGCACCGCGCCGCGCTCACGGCTGCTCGACTGGTCGCGCAAGCTGAGCAAAGAAGACCTCCGCGCCATCTGGCGGCGCGCGCAGGAGAAGATCTATCGCGACTGGAACAACCTGACCGGCACCGTCCGGGTCTGGTGGCACCGCTACCTGGGCAAGCAGCTGCCGTTCGAGCTGCGCGATCGCTGGCTGACCGACACCTTCCTGCGCAAGGCCGACGCGTACAAGGTCGAGCCCTATCCGGGAAAGCTGGTGGTCTTCCGCGCCCACGAGGATCGCAGCAACCCCGCGCCAGACCTGGGCTGGGGCCGCTTCGCGCAGGGCGGCGTCGCGGCTTACGAAGTGCCGGGCGATCACCACACCCTGACGCATGACCCCAACGTGCAGGTCCTCGCCGCCCAGCTCGCCGCCTGCCTCAGGGCCGCGGCGAACGAGGCGACAACATCAAAGGCGTAGCCGCTGACTCATCTTCGGTGAGCGCGACTAGCTGTCCTCGCGGTCGTGGGCGTGGCCGATGGCCTCGCGCAGCTTCACGTCCAGCTTCGCGCAGTCGAACGTCACCTTCTCCGACTGCACCGAGACGATGGCCGACGACGAAATCTTGAAGTCGCCCGCGTTCTCCACATAGACGGTGACCGTCTTGTGGTCCGGCGCGATGGCGCGAATGGACCCGAACTCCTCGCCGGGCCCGTCGTTGATGAAGGTCTGGAAGCCGACTTCGATGGTCTCATGCATCGCGACGCTCCTGGAAAATTAGCCGCCGGACCCTAACCGATCCGGGTCGTACCTACATCCAAATGTGACGACATCAGTGCTTGCGCGTTCCGGGAGCCATCCCTTAGCGTGATTCGATGCGGTCATCGGGGGTGCTTCTACTGGTCGTGCTGACGTTCGGCGCGGCCGCGCGGGCGCAAGAGGCGCCGGCGCCTGTTGCCCTGCCCGACGCCGCGGCCGAAGCAGCCGCAGCGGAGCGGGCCAAGGAGCCGCCCAAGCCGGTGATGACCGGTTCCAGCGCCATCGTCAAAGGCGCCGCGCCGCGCGAGCTCATCGTCTTCAAGGGCACGCTGCTCCTGAACGAGTTCGTCTACCGCGCCGTGCTGGGCGTCCCCAAGGACGCGGCCGCGGTCCCCGAGACGGCGAAGCTGGTGGCCGAGAAGCTCACCACCTTCCTGCGCGACGCCGGCTACGACCTGGCCAAGGTCCGCGCCGCCGTGAAGGGCGATCAGATCGAGGTCCAGGTCGACGAAGGCGCGCTCGACAAGATCGTG
>DATBAA010000113.1:0-1896 GCA_036271755.1 Myxococcales bacterium
CGAAGCCCGTGGAGGCCGCCGCCATCGAGCCGGTGAAGCCGCCGCCGCAGCAGCAGCCCGCGCCAGAGCCGGTCAAGGCCGAGCCGCCCAAGCCGGCGGTGACCGAGACGCGCAAGCCCGGCAAGCGCAGGACCGTGGCAGAGGCAGAGCCCGCGCCCGCGCCGCAGCCGCCGCCTCAGCAGTCGTCGCCGCTGGTGGTGGTGCAGAAGGAGCCTCCGCCCGCGCCGGTGGTGGTGGTGAAGGAGACGCCGCCCCCGCCGCCACCTCCGCCGGTGATCGCCAAGGGTGAGCTCAAGCTGCTCATCCGGCCCTGGGCCAAGATCGAAGTGGACGACCGCGAGGTGGGCGTCACGCCGCTGGAGAAGCCGCTCATCCTCACCGCCGGCGAGCACAAGGTGCGCATGGTCAACCCGGAGCTCGGCAAGGACATCGTCCGGACCGTGCACATCAAGGGCAACGACACCTTGACGGTCAAAGAGATCCTGGACGAGTAGCGGCTCTTAGAGCTCGCCTACGAAGACGAGCTTCGCCGGGCCGCGCATCAGGACATGGTTGTCCTGGCCGACGCGCAGGAAGAGCGAGCCGCCGGGAAGCTGCACTTCGATCTCTTCGTCGCGCTTTGCTTCGCCCCGGGCCACCGCCGCCGCCGCCACCGCGCAAGCTCCGGTGCCGCAGGCTTGGGTCAGGCCGGCGCCGCGCTCGAAGACGGCCGCCGCATAGCGCTGCGGACCCAGACGCTCTACGAACTCGATGTTGGCGTTCTCCGACGCGCAGAGCGCCGGGCCCAGCTCGCGCGCCAGTCGCGAGATGTCGCCGCCCGAGAAGATGACCCGATGCGGGTTGCCCATCGACACGGGCACCGCCTCGGCTCCCCGAGCCGGACCCAGATCGACGCCGGGCAGGGCGCGCGCCGGCGACAGCTCGGCCTTGCCCATCTCCACCTCGACCATGCCTGCCCGCGGGGAAGACGCTTGCACCTTGCAGGGGCGCGGGCCGGCGTCGGTCATCAGCGGGACGGTGGCCGTGGCCGCCCTGGTCCCACCAGCGGTTGCGATCCAGAGTGCGGCACAGCGTGCGCCGTTGCCGCACATCTCGGGCACCGAGCCATCGGCGTTCTGCACCAGCATGCGATCGCCGGGCAGCAGCGTCAGCACGCCGTCCGCGCCGATGCCCAGGTGGCGGTCGCACAGCTCGAGCGCGCGCGCGGCCGTGAGAGGCTCGCCCCCCTGCCGCAGATCGAGGAGGACGAAGTCGTTGCCGAGGCCTTGGAGCTTGGCGAAGCGCATGCCGGGGCCAGGATTCTAACCCCCTTCCCGGCAACTTGCTTGACAGCACACCTGCCCGGCGATTCATCATTCGCCGCAGAGGTTTACAAACTTGGCGAGCCAACCGGAAAAAGAGCAGGCCGACGATCTGATCGGCCGCACCATCGGCAGCTACCGCGTGGAGCGGCCGCTCGGAAAAGGCGGCATGGGCGCCGTCTACCTGGGCGTGCACCCGGTCATCGGCAGCAAGGTCGCCATCAAGTTCCTGCACGCGCAGTACAAGGCGGACGCGAAGATCGTCGACCGCTTCTACAACGAGGCGCGGGCCGTCAACGTCATCGGCCACGACAACATCCTCAAGATCCTCGACCTCAGCTCCACGGACGACGGCCTGCACTATTTCGTCATGGAGTACCTGCACGGAAGGTCGCTGCAGGATCTGCTCAATGACGGGCCGGTGCCGCTGGAGGTCGCAGGGCCGATCCTCCTGCAGGTGTGCGACGCGCTCGAGGCCGCGCACCGCAAGGGCATCGTCCACCGCGACCTGAAGCCCGACAACGTCTACTTGATCTCGCACAACGGCAGGAAGCACTTCGTCAAGGTGGTGGACTTCGGCATCGCCCGGGTCACC
>DATBAA010000114.1:0-4381 GCA_036271755.1 Myxococcales bacterium
CCAGGGCGATCTGCGTCTCCTCGCGGGCGAAGACGACCTGCGCGAAGTCCCACGAGAGCAGCACCGACCAGTTGGTGCCGGTGCCCACGTCCTCCTCGGTGAGCGGCGCGTTGTAGCGCTGGCCGGTGCGGAGCTCATCGCTGGTCTTGGCGCCGCCCTGCCCGCGCAGCTGGGGAGCCCAGTGCGCCGCGCGCGCCCGCGACTCTCTCGAGGCGTCGTCGGCCGCGATTCCGGCGGCCACCCGCGCCGCCGCCTCTTGCACCTCGAGCAAACCCGGGTCGGCCACGGCCGTAGCCGCGGCAAGAATGGCCAGAGCGATCACTCGTTTTCCCCCAAGACAAGAGACGGTCCGGAAATGGACTGCGATCATCCACCCTGCAGCCCGCATGCCGCGTGCAGAACAGTTTGGCCGGCAGGGGCTCCACACGCGCGCCGGGCGTTGCCACATTGAGCCGGGGTGTCTCAAAATGAGACCCCAGGGAGCCCATGGTTGCTTGATCTTCGCCCTGCCCCACGAGGCAACTCGCGGGCAGCCGATCTGCGCCAGACATCCCCCGACGTGGCTCCGCCACCGGCGCCGCGCGCGGCGAGCCCTGGCTCATTGCTAGGCTTGCTGCACGAGGCGGGACGGCTGGCGAAGGCCTCGGTGGTGCGCGTCTTTTCACTGCAGGGCCGCATCGAGACCGCGTTTCTCGCCTCGGGCGCCGCGGCCCGGCTGGCGGACGCCGCGCTCGAAGGCGAGCCGACCAGGGAGCTGGCGGGCCGCATCGCCAACCTCGCCCGGGAGCTCGCGGGCGCGGCGGGCGCGACCGTGCACCTGCGCACGCAGGACGGCCTGCAGAGCCTCGCGTCCGACGGAGAGCCTTCCACCTCAGCGCTGGCGGAGCGCGCGTTGGAGAGCGGCCAGGTGGAGTGGAACGACGATGCCGCCGCGGTGCCGCTGCGAATGCGGGAGAAGAAGGTGGGCGCGCTCTCCATCAAGTTCGCCACCGGTTCGAAGCGGGCTCTGCGAGATCTGAGGCCGCTCCAGCCGCTGCTCACTCGCGCCGGCGCCGTCCTGGCCGCCGCCGAGCGCGAATCGCGCAAGGACCGCTTTCTCTCGCTCGCCGCCCACGAGCTGAAGACGCCGCTCACCAGCATCAAGGGCTTCTCCTATTCGCTGGCGCGCCGGCTGGAGAAGGGCGAGCCGTGCGACCCGAAGCACGTCCAGGTGCTGGAGCGCCAGGCGGAACGGCTGCACGCGCTCCTGGAGGAGATGCTGGAAGTGTCGCGCATCGAGACCTCGCGCTTCACGCTGCACCAGGAGCCTTGCGA
Organism: Myxococcales bacterium; assembly: GCA_036271755.1. GTDB lineage: Bacteria > Myxococcota > Myxococcia > Myxococcales > 40CM-4-68-19 > 40CM-4-68-19. Next base: position 1,315 of record DATBAA010000114.1, read on the forward strand.
GCTGCTCGAGCTGATGGAGGCGAGCCTGCGCTCTCTGCGGCGCCTGGGCCAGGACGCGGATCTGCAGTCGAAGGTCGAGCCGGCGCTGCCGCTGCAGGCCGATCGCGAGCGCATCGAGCGCGCGCTGACGGCCATGGTGCTGCACGCGCGCGCGCACGGAGCGCCTTCCATCGCAGCGGTGCGCGTCCAGGGTCACGCCGAGGTGCGCGTCAGCTGGCAGGGAGAGCCGCTGGCCGAGCCGCACCGCGCGTTCGAGCCGCGCTGGGAAGCGCCGCCGAACTTGCGGCAGGGTCTGGGCATGGCGCTGGTGGTGGCGCGGCGCGCGGCAGAGCTGCACGGCGGATTGCTCCGAGCCGAGCCCAACGCGCTGGTCCTCTCGCTGCCGCTGCGCGTGCCGTCGCTGGAGCACAAAGGCGGCGGCGAGGGCCGCGTGCTGGTGGTGGACGACGACGAGCCGCTCTCGCGCATGATGGCGGAGTTCCTGGCCGAGAACGGCTTCACCGCCGACTGGGCCGCGGGCGGGCGCATCGCTCTCGAGAAGGTGCGGATGAGGCCGCCGGACGTGATGGTGCTGGACCTGCGCATGCCCGACCTGGACGGCCGAGGGCTGCTGTTGGCCGTCCGCGCCCTGGGGCTCGCGCCGCGCGTGGTGCTCTTCTCGGCAGACCGCGAAGTGGCCACCGCCGCGCGCGAGCTCGCTTGCGAAGCGTTCGTGGAGAAGCCCTTCGCGCCGGACGGTCTCCTGCTCGCCGTGCGCCGCGTGCTCAACCCCAGCGCGGCCGCGAAGTAAGCGCCAGCCTGCACGGCCGAAGGTCGTACGGGGGTTCCCCTTCGTCGCAGGCGACCCCAGATTGATCTCAACCAAACAGGAGAAAACCTATGCGCCGTATCCTCTTTTCCGCTCTCGCTGCTCTGTCCCTTGCCGGCTGCTTCGGCCATGAAGAGTACCGTGGCCACGACGGCCGCGCCTATCGCCACGAGCGCTGGCACAACGAAGACGTCTACCGCCATGAGGACGGCCGCTGGTACTCGCGCCGCGGCAACGACTGGGTCGTCCGCGCCGACGTCGACCTCCACTGATCGGCGGCTGACTGTTTTGGAAGGCGCGGCTGCTACTTGCAGTCGCGCTTTTCCATTTCCGCGACCTTCGCCTTGAGCGCGGCGAGCTCCTGCGCCTGGGCCTCGTAGGCTTCGCGGAATTGCCGCGTCTGCGCGCGCTCGTTGCGCAGTTCGGCGTCGCTGTGGCCGCAAGCAATCGCGGCCAGCAGCAGCAACGCGAACCTCATTCCAGCGACCGCAGCCGCTCGAGCATCTGCGGTGGATCCAAGAAGCCGGTGATGCGGCCCGCGGAGCCATCCTTCGGCACGGCGCACTCCTTCGGCGTCGGATCCTTGCAAGCCATCATCAACACCGTGGGCAGACCCGGGACGCCGTACTTCGTCTCCAGCGCCTGGTTCTCCTCGTTGTCGTCGGTGGCGTCGATCTTCAGCGGCACGAAGTGCTCGGTCACCTCATCGGCCACCTTGGGATCGATCCAGGTGTGCGCGTCGAGCTCTTTGCAGGCCGCGCACCATTCCGCCCCGAAGTCGATGACCAGCGGCTTGCCCGTGGCCAGCGACTGCTTCACCGCCTCTTTCTCGTCGTGCAGCCACGCGATGGGGCGCAGCCCTTCGTGCTTGGGCGCGCCCAGCCAGCCGAAGCGCAGCGAGATACCGAGCAGCAGCAGCAAGAGGCCTGAGGCCTTGAGGATCTTGTCGCGCGTCTCGCTGTGGAACGAGAGCGTCAGCGCGCCGATGACCACGGCCACGAACGCCACGATGCCGGCGATGATGGCCACCTGCTTTTCCTGCAGCGGCAGCTGGCGCAGGTGCGGGATGAACGGAACGATCAGCGCGATGGCAGCGGCGACGAGGACGATGCCGAGCACGCTCTTCACGGTCTCCATCCACGCGCCCGAGCGCGGCAGGCTCAGCGAGGTGGCGCCCAGGACGAAGAAGAGCACGCCCATGCCCATGGCGTAGGTGAAGAGCATCCAGAACCCGAGCACCGCGCTGCGCTGGGTAGCGACGTACGCGAGCACGCCGGCGAGGACCGGGCCGGTGCAGGGCGCGGCGACCAGACCCGCCACGAGGCCCATGCCGAACGCGCTGGGAAAGCCCGCGCCTTTGACGCTGGTGAGCTTCTGCTGCAGGCCGCTCGGCAGCGCCAGCTCGAACGCGCCGAACATCGAAGCCGCCAGCGCGAGCAGGAAGACCGCGAGGATGCCGATGACGATGGGCGACGACATGAACGACCCGAACGCCCTGCCCGACAAGGCCGCCGCGACGCCGAGCGCCGAGTACATGGCCGCGATGCCGCCCACGTAGGTGGCCGAGAGCAGCACGGATCGCGCCCGCTTCTGGCTCTGCCGCGCCCCGAAGACGCTCACCGTGATGGGGATCAGCGGATAGACGCACGGCGTCAAAGACGTCAGGATGCCTGCGACAAAAAGGATGGCGAAGGTGCCGGCCGAGATGCCGCCGGCAAGCCCCAGGCGTCCGGACAGGTCGGCGCCCGGCCCCACGCCCTGCGAGAGCAGCGAGGGCAGGTAGAGCAGCCCCAGACCGACGGCGAGAGCGAGAACAAGACGATTCTTCATGACTGAGACATCCTCTGTTGCCTGCCTTGACCAGCCGGTGGCAGGGTTATAATAGACCGCATCGGTCCACATTCAACGGCATCCAAGAGATCATGAAGCTTCCCATCTATCTGGACAACAACGCGACCACCCCACTCGATCCCCGGGTGCTCGAGAAGATGATGCCGTTCCTGACCAATGAGTTCGGGAACGCCGCTTCGCGCAGCCACCCCTTCGGCTGGAAAGCCGAGGAAGCCGTGGACGTTGGCCGCGAGCAGATCGCTCAGCTTCTCGGCGGCAACGAGAAGGAGATCGTCTTTACCTCCGGCGCCACCGAGTCCATCAACCTGGCCATCAAGGGCGCGGCCGAGTTTTATCAGGAGAAGGGCAACCACTTCATCACCAGCCGGACCGAGCACAAGGCCACGCTGGACACGATGAAGCGCCTCG
>DATBAA010000115.1:0-4678 GCA_036271755.1 Myxococcales bacterium
GGCCTTGAAGGCCCTGGGCTTCGATCAGCCCGAGGCCAGCGCCGAGGAGCTCTCCAGGCTGGCGAAGAAGCGCGGCACGCCGTTCCACGACGCCCAGCCGCTGGGCCCGCGACTCTTGACCGAGCTGGCGGCCGCGCCCGACCCCGACCAGGCGCTGCGCCACCTCACCGACCTCTTCGGCCTGCTCGCCGACCCGCGCGTGACCGCCGAGATGCTCTCGCAGAGCCCGCGCACCGCGCGCCTGCTCATCTCGCTCTTCGGCTCCAGCGATTACTTGTCACGGCAACTGTTGCGCCACCCCGAGCTGATCGATCAGCTGGTGCATCGCGGGTCCGCGCCGCTGGTCCGCGAGATGCCAGAGCTGCGCGCCGAGCTGCAAGAACGATCGAAGGGCCTCCCTGAAATCGAAGAGCAGCTGACCGATTTGCGGCGCTTTCGCAACGAGGAGGTGCTGCGCATCGGGCTCCATGACGTCGCGGGCGCCCTCGACGTGGAGCAGGTGTCGCGGCAGCTCTCCGACCTGGCCGAGATGTGCGTCGACGCCTGCTTCGCCACCGCCGAGCAGGAGGTCGAGAAGCGCGACGGCAAGAGCGAGGCGACCATGGTGGTGGTCGCGCTGGGCAAGCTGGGCGGCCGCGAATTGGGCTACCACGCCGACCTCGACCTGCTCTTTCTCTACTCGGCGGCCGGCGAGACCGACAAACACGTCTCGCACCACGAGCACTTCGCGCGGCTGGGCACCAAGCTCATCAGCCACCTGACGCTGCCGCTGCGCGAAGGCATTCTGTACAAGATCGACACGCGCCTGCGGCCTTCGGGCAGCGCCGGCCCGCTCTGCATCTCCTTCGACGCGCTGGCCACCTACCACGCCCGCGAGGCGCGGCTCTGGGAACGGCAGGCGTTGCTCCGGGCGCGGCCGGTGGCGGGCGACTTCGAGCTCTTCCGCCGTGCTCAGACTCACGTCTTGGGTCCCAGCCTCTACCGGCCACTCGACAAAAAGGCCGCCGGACAAGAGCTTCTGGCCATGCGCGAACGCATGGAGCGCGAGATTGCCGCCGAATCACCTGGGCGGTATAATTCCAAGCTCGGTCGTGGAGGCCTCGTCGACGTGGAGTTCGCGGTGCAGTTCCTCCAGCTGGTGTATGGCCACGATCTGCCGCAGATCCGCACGTCCAGCACGCCCGATGCGTTGGCGGCGCTCGCGCGGGCAGAGCTGCTGGCCCCGGCCGATCTCGAGCCGCTGCAGCGCGGCTATCGCTTCCTGCGCAGGCTCGAGTCGCGGCTGCGCATCGTGAGAGACCGCTCGGTCGACAAGCTCCCCGAGACGGGCCTGGAGCTGCTGCGCCTCGCCCGCCGCATGGGCTATCGCGGCTCGCGCGCCGGCGACGAGCTCCTGGCCGCCTACCAGCACAACTCCGAAGAAGTGCGCGCCGCCTTCCTGCGCGTGCTGGGGGCTCCTTGAGCGAGGAGGATCCAAGAACAATTTTACTCGTCGACGACGATCGCACGGCCCAGCGCGCGCTGGCGGAGGCGCTGCACGACAGCGGCTTCACCGTCCTGGTCGAGAACGACGGAGCCTGGGCGCAGAAGACCTTCGACCAGCGGCACGTCGACCTGGTCATCCTCGACGCCGTCCTGCCCGGCCGCAACGGCTTCCAACTGGCGCTCGACATCCGGCGCAGCGAAAAGGGCCGCAAGCTGCCCATCGTGCTGATGAGCGGCATCTACGACCTCGACGAAGTGAAGGGGCAGTTCGAGGAGATCGGCTCGCCGCTCTGGTTCCTCACCAAGCCCGTGGAGCCGGCCAAAGTGGTGGACATCTGCCGGACCGCGCTCGGATTCCTAGAGCCGGCCCAGGCACCCGCGGGCCGCGTCAACCGCGAGCGCGCGCGATTCGAGGCTCGCGCCAAGGACCTGGCCGGCCTCGCCGATCTGGCCGAGGCCAGCTCGGTGGAGAGCGACAGCCAGGTCCGCTTCCGCGGCGCCATGCTGGTGCGCGGAGACTTGAAGGACAGCGACTTCGCCGAGGTGCTGAGCGAGGTGCACCGCTGGCGCGCGACTGGCGCGCTGCTGGTCGAGAACGCGCCGGTCAAGAAGCTCATCTGGCTCCGCGAGGGCGCGCCGGTCTTCGTCCGCGGAAACCTGCTCTCCGAGGCCTTGGGGCAGGTGCTGGTGCGCGAGCGGATGATCAAGCTCGCGGAGTGCGAAGAGGCTTTGAAGCGCGTGCGCGTCTCGAAGCGGCTCCTGGGCACCGAGCTCATCGAGCTGGGTTGCATCTCGCCGGCCAACCTCGCGTACGCGCTGCAGCTGCAGGTGGAGCAGAAGCTCTACGACCTCTTCTCCTGGACCGAAGGCACCTACCGCTTCAACCCGCGCTCCGAGATGCCCGAGCTGCAGGTCGCGCTGGAGCTGACGCCCGCCAGGATCCTCCGCGAAGGCATCCGCCGCGCGTACGACGACGCGCGGGTCCGGCGCGCGCTGGGGCCGGTGGAGGATTGCCCGGTGCGGCTGACGGACGACCCGCTCGATCGCTTCCAGGACATGGGCCTCGACGGCGACGAGTCGCGGCTCCACGCGCTCATCGACGGCAAGCGCACGCTGCAGGAGCTCCTCGACACGAAGACGATGCCGGACGCGGACGCGCGCAAGCTGCTCTACGCCCTGCGCTGCGCCAACATGATCCACTTCGCGCCTCGCGGTCAGCGCCTGAGCACGCCGCAGCCGCTGCCGCGCCTGGAGCAGCGGCCCAAGCCGCCCGAGCCGCGCGATCGCGAGCAGGTGGACCGCCTCGCCAACCTCTCCCAGTTGATGCGCCGAGGCACTCTCTTCGAGGTGCTGGGCGTGCGGCCCGACGCGAGCGAGCCAGAGATCCGCCAGGCCTTCGCCACGCTGGCCAAGGAGAACCATCCGGGCAGGCTCGGGCCCGACGCCTCCGCCGAGCTGCGCGCGCTGGCAGAGGACATCTTCGGCCAGCTCGCCCTCGCGCACGACACCCTGCTCGACCGCACCCGGCGGCTTGGCTATGAGCTCGAGCTGCGCAGCGGAGTTCCCCGCAAAGCCGACGTGGAGGTGGAGAAGATCCTGGCGGCCGAGCAGCAGTTCCGCGAGGGAGAAGAGCTGCTCTCCGCCAACAACCCGCGCGAGGCGCTGGAGCGCTACGTCAAGGCGGCAGAGCTCTATCCGGAAGAGGCCGAGTTCCACGCCTGCGTCGGCTGGGCCACCTGGCTCTGCCTCGCTCCCGGCGAATTCGCGGCGTCCCAGGCGCGGCCGTTCCTCGACAAGGCCATCCAATTGAACCCGCGCGTCGATCGCGCCTACGTCTTTCGCGGCCGCATGGCTCGCGCGCTGGGGAAGACCGCCGAGGCCGAGGCAGAGTTCGAGAAGGCGCTGCTCTGCAACCCCGCCTGCGCAGAAGCCTTGGCCGAGCTGCGGCTGGCCCCGGGCTCCAAAGCTCCCGACGGCAAGGCCGGATCCTCTCCATGAGCCTGCTGCAAGAGCGCTTCGCCGAGATTGGACCGTTGACGGCCATGGAGGCGCAGCTGGCGCGGGCGGCCGTGGCGTCGCGCGGGCGCCTCGACGAGCGCGACGAGGGCACGCTGCGCTATGCGCTCTCCCTCTGCCGCTGCTGGCACGTGCGCGCTCCCGACGGCAGCGACGTGGCCATCTCCGCGCTCTTGCGGCCGCACCGCGAGCGGCTGGTTCAAGTGCTCTGGCCGCTGCTCGATCCGCAGCGCCCGCAGTTGGCCAGCGCCGTCCAGCTGGGACAGGCAGCGCGCGCGGCGGCGGAGATCGCCCGCAGCGCCATGGCCCAGGTGCAGCTGCAGCTCGGGCACCGGCTGCCGGCGGCGCGCCTCGACCGCGAGGTGCGCGACCGGCACCTCGTCCTCATCTGCGGCGGCGGCGGCGGCACCGGCTACGTCCACCTGGCGGCCTTCGCGCTGCTCGAGTCCGCGGGGCTGCAGCCAGAGCTGATCGCCGGCAGCTCGATGGGCGCCATCCTGGGCCTCTTCCGCGCCCGCGAGCGCCGCTTCGACCTGGCGCGCATCCCCGAGATTCTCAGCGACCTGACCTACCGCAAGATCTTCCGCATCCTGCCGCAGTCCAGCGTCTACGGCCTGCCCGGCCCGCTGCGGCTGCACCTGCGCGAGGCCATCGGCCACTGGTTCGCCCGGCCCGACGGCTCGCCGGTGCGCCTCTCCGATCTGCCCATCCCGCTCCTGGTCACGGTCACCGGCATCCGCCGCAGCAAGTTCCCTTATGCGATTGAAGAGTTCGATTCTGTGCCGGGCTTCGCCGAGCCCGACCCGGCCCGCTGGGGCTTGCGCGCGATGCACCGCAACGTGCAGCGGCTGACGGCTTCTCTCGTCGAGCTGGGGCGCATTCCGCGGCTCACTTCCCGGCTCGTCTTCGGCTCTTCGGAAGAGACGCGCAACGCGGACGCCATCGACGCGGCTGGATTTTCAGCCAGCGTGCCGGGCGTCATCCACTACGACGTGCTCCGCGACGATCCGCACATGCGCGGCCTGCTCGATCAGCTGCTCGAGCGCCACGGACTGCTGCGGCTCTGCGACGGCGGCCTCGTCGACAACGTCCCGGTGCGCACGGCCTGGCAGCACGTCCAGCGCACGGGCCTCGCGGGCGGCAGCCGCAACGCGGTCCTCTTCGCGCTCGATGGCTT
>DATBAA010000116.1:0-1740 GCA_036271755.1 Myxococcales bacterium
TCGAAGTCACGGCGACGCCCATGCCGGAGCTGCGCGTGCGCGACACCGGCATCGGGCTGGAGGCTGAGCTGCTGGCGCGTATCTTCGAGCCGTTCAACCAGACTCCGCGCAGCCGCGCCTATACCCAAGGGGGCCTCGGAATCGGGCTCTCGATCGTCAAGAACCTGGTGGAGTTGCAGGGCGGACGCGTGGACGCTCGCAGCGGCGGAGTCGATCAGGGTCTGGAGATCCTCATCTCGCTTCCGCCCGCCAGCGAGCCGGCCGCGATCAGCGCCCCCAAGCGGGGCCCGCTCGCCAAGGCGCAGCGTCGGGCGATCCTGCTCATCGAAGACAACCGCGATGCGGTCGAGGCGCTCTCGACTTTGCTGGAGATGGACGGGCACTCGGTGCGCACGGCCTTCGACGGCGAGGAGGGAGTGCGCGAGGCCATCGCCCATCCGCCCGAGATCATCATCTGCGATCTCGGGTTGCCGCTGCTCGACGGCCACGGCGTGGCGCGCGCGCTGCGCCAACGGCCCGAGCTGGCGGAGACCACGCTGGTGGCTTTGAGCGGCTATGCGCAGGCGCACGACCGCGAGCAGGCGCGCGCAGCGGGCTTCCAGTTCCACATCCCGAAGCCGGCCGACCTCGACGAGCTGCGCGAGATCATCGCCGCGGCAGGCTGAAGCGGAATTTCCAGGACCGGACCGATGCCTGCCAAGACGGACGTCTACGTCGTCGAATCGGATCCGCACGGGTGACCGCCGCCGTGAACGCCCCGCGAAAAAGGACTACGCGCGGGTTCTGGCCAGCCCCAGCGGCAGCACGAAGGGCTTGCGCGACAAGAGCAGCTCGCGGAACGCCGGCGCGGGCAGCGGCCGGGAGAACCAATATCCTTGCGCGGCTTCCACGCTGAGCTGCTGCAACAGCTGCAGCTGCGCCGGGTTCTCGATGCCCTCGGCCACGACATCCAGCGAGAGCGCCCGCGCGAGGCTGACGATGGTCTTCACCAGCTCCACGTGCCGTCCGCCTTGCTCCATCTGCGAGACGAAGCTGCGGTCGATCTTCAGCGTATCGAAGCGGAAGTTGTGCAGGTAGCTCAAGGACGAGTAGCCAGTGCCGAAGTCATCGAGCAGCAGGTGCACGCCCAGCGCTTTCAATTGATTCAAGAGCAGCGCGCCGTGGCCGGCCTGCAACACCACGCTCTCGGTCACTTCCAGCTTGAGCAGCCACGCCGGCAGCCCGCTCAAGAGCAGCGCGGCCCGCACGTCCTCGAGGACTTGCGGCGTGCCGATCTGGATGGCCGACAGGTTCACGCTCACGGAGATGGGGACTTGTCCTCGCAGCGTCTCGTTCCAGACCACGCAGCTCTTGCAGGCCTCGAGCAGCGCCCAGCGGCCGAGCGGCACCACGAGGCCCGTCTCCTCGGCGGTGGGAATGAAATCGCCCGGCGGAATCAAGCCGCGCGTCGGGTGGTCCCAGACCACCAGCGCCTCGCAGCCCGTGATCTGCCCGGACTCGAGCGAGACGATAGGCTGGTAGGTGAGCCGCAGCTCGCCGCGATCGATGGCCCGCCGCAGATCGCTCTCCAGCTGCAGCTGCTCGCGCGCCTCCGTGTGCATCGACGGGTGGAAGACCGCGTGGCGCGCGCGCCCCAGATCCTTGGCGCGGTACATGGCCGCGTCCGCGTCGCGCAGCACGTCCTCCGCCCGCGCGTAGCCTGGAAAGCCGAGCGCGACGCCAATGGACGCGCTGGCAAAG
>DATBAA010000117.1:0-5628 GCA_036271755.1 Myxococcales bacterium
GGCGAAGCTCGCCCTCACCTACGGCTCGACGGCCACGCCGACGTGCCTCGCCCCGTCCGCAATCCAGGGCACGACGGGAGAGACCAACAACCTGAACGCGGGCACCTGCACCGCGACCGGCGGAGCCGCGCCGTCCATCCAGTTCACCCAGTCGAACTAAGCACGCTGTACTAGCGTCGATGCCCTCAGCGATTGTCTCGCTGGGGGCATCGTTGCGTCTGAGGGTCAGCCGACGGTGATCTCCAGCGCGCCCAGCTTCTCGATGGTGGTCACCACCTTGTCGCCCGGCTTGAGCCACACCTGCTTCTCCTTGGCCATGCCCAGGACCACGCCCTCCGGAGTGCCGGTGTAGATGATGTCGCCCGGCTCCAGCGGGAAGAGCTTGGAGCAGTAGGAGATGATCTGCTGCGTGTTGAAGATGAAGTCTGAGGTGTTGGACGACTGGCGCAGCTCGCCGTTGACGGTGGTCTCGAGCTTGAGCGCGTTGGGGTTGCCCACCAGGTCCGCGCAGACGACGTAGGGCCCGAGCGGCGCGAAGCCGTCGCTGGTCTTGCCCGCGGTCCATTGGCTGGTGATCATCTGCGAGGCCCGCTCGGAGAAGTCGTTGCCGGTGGCGTAGCCGAAGACGTAATCGAGCGCTTTGTCCTCGGACACCGCGACGGCGCGCTTGCCCATGACAATCACCAGCTCGACTTCGTAATCGAAGTGATCGTTGGGCAGCCCTTTGGTGGGCACCGTCGCCTGGTGATAGGTGAGCGCGTTGTTGAACTTGTTGAAGATGGGCGGCGCCTTCGGCTCGGGCAGGTTGATCTCCTTGGCATGGCGCCGGTAGTTGAGCCCGATGCAGATGATCTTGCGCGGATTGACGATCGCCGGGGCGAACCTGGCGTCCTTCTCAGCCGTGAAGAGGCCGGCGCGCTTCGAGGCCAGCGCCGCCGTGACGCAAGCCTTGAGCTGCTTCTCGCCGTTCTCGATCAGGTCGTCGGTGTCGCGGGGGACCTTGTGGCCCGAGGCTTTGGCAGCGGCAGCGACATCGAGAATGCCCTTCTCTGTCTTGACCGCGAGGCGCGGCGCCGCGTTGCCGTCGCCCCGGAGATTGGCGAGCGTGAGGCCGGTGGTCATGCCGGCGGGCCCGGGGGCGCCGCTCTTCGGCAGGTTGCTCGCCTGGGCGAGCAGTGGTGCAGACACTCCAGCGGCTGCTCCGAGCTTCAAGAGGTCACGACGTTGCATGGACAGATCTCCCGTTGGTTCAGCAATGAATTCGTAGGGGATCCTATCAGGCTGGCGTCACGGCCGTCACTGGCTAGTCGCGCGGGTCGGCGCAGGGGCGCGCGCGAGCTCGCTGGGCGAGATTCTGCTAGCCTTCCAGGTATGCGACTCCGGCTGGCGGTTCTCTTCATCGGCCTGGCTTCAACAGCTGCGTGTACCAAAGCGTCGTCGCCTGAGATGACGGCGATTGAGAAGTTGGAGGCGGCGGTCGAGTCAGGCACTCCGAAACACGGAGAAAAATTACGGCCTCTGAAAGACTATGCTCGCTACTATGCGTTTCACCTGGAAGATGGCCACAGGCGGACGTCGTTTACGACGTGGATACCGGCAAGTTGATCTATTTCGACTGCAACGGCATGGGCTGAGAGAGACCAGGCGGGCATGAACGCGGAAACGACGGCGTGAAATAAGTCCGCGCGGGGTACGTTTGGACGAGGTTACGGACGGGCATTCCTTTGACACGAGGTGTCACGTGCAACAGAAGACCCTGCTTGCGGTTCTTGGTATCGCCGCCCTTTCGGCCTCACCGCTCTACGCCAAAGCCGCTCCCAAGGCGCCGGTGCCGCTGGAAGAGTACTTCAAGATCCGCCGCGTCGGCAGCCGCTCCGGCATCCTGCTGAGCTTCTCGCACGATGAGCAGCTCGTCGCCTACCTGAGCGACGAAGGCGGCCGCACCGACGTCTGGGTCCAGCCCGTGGCCGGCGGTCCCGCCCGGCAGATCACGCACGTCAAAGGCTTCATCCAGGCCCTGGCCTTCTCGCCCGCGGCCGATCAGCTCGTCTTCACCACCGACACGGGCGGCGACGAGCTGCCGCATCTCTTGCTGACTGACTCCAACGGGACCGCGCCGCGCGACATCGCGCCCGAGCAGCCGCCCGGCCGCCGCACCGACTTCATCGAGTGGGCCGACGACGGCAAGACCTTCCTCTACCAATCGTCCCTGCGCGACGAGAAGTTCTTGGATCTGTACGAATACGACGTGGCCACCGGAAAGAGTGAGCGGCTCTGGGAGGCCTCGGGCAGCCTCAATGTGGCGGCCAACAGCCGCGATCACCAGCGCTTCGTCCTCAGCGAGACGCTCACAGACCAGGACGCCAACCTCTACTTGTTCGATCGCGGCTCCAAAGAGAAGCCGGTGCTGCTCACGCCGCACCAGGGCGAAGTGCTCTTCAACGCCGCCGATCTCTCACCCGACGGGAAGACGCTCTATTACACCTCCGACGGCGGCCGCGAATTCCAGGCGCTCTATGCAATGGATTTGAGCACGCGCGAGAGCAAGCCCGTGGCGCAGCCTGATTGGGACGTCGAGGAGGCCGGGTTCACTCACGCCGGCAAGTACTTCTTCCACGGCGTCAATGCCGACGGGCAGCACCAGCTGGAAGTAAAGAACGCCGCGACCAACCAGACGGTGACGTTGCCCGCGCCGCCGCCCGGCGGCTCGTGGGTGCCGCTCGTCTCGTCGCGCACCGACCGTTATCTCGGGGTGCGCCTGCAGGGCGACGCAGGACCCACCGCGCCTTATATCGTCGACGTGGAAGCGGGCACCGCCCGGCGCGTGCTCGACCCGCTGCCGGAGACGCTGCGCGATCACAAGATGGCTGTCGGTGAGATCGTCCACATTCCCTCGTTCGACGGCCGCAAGGTGCCCGCCTTTCTTTACAAGCCGGCCGGCAAAGGCCCCTTCCCCGCGGTCATCGACGTTCACGGAGGGCCCACCGCGCAGTCGCGCCGCGAGTTCAGCGCCATTCGCCAATACCTGGTCTCCAAAGGATATGTCGTGCTGGTGCCCAACGTGCGCGGCTCCACCGGATATGGAAAGAGCTATACCAAGCTCGACAACAAAGACTTTGGCGGTGGACCGCTCAAGGACGTGGTCGCCTGCAAGCATTGGATGACCAGGAACGCCCACGTCGACCCGAACAAAGTCGTGGTGATGGGCGGCAGCTATGGCGGCTATATGGCTTTGGCCGCCGCCACCTTTACTCCGACCGAGTTTGCCGCCGAGGTGGATCTCTTCGGCGTCTCCGATTTGAAGACCCTGGTGGAGGGCTTTCCGGCTTATTGGAGCTCGGGGTCCGAGGCCATCTACCGGAAGTTCGGCGACCCGAAGAATCCGGCCGACGAGAAGTACCAGCACGATCGCTCACCGGTTCATTTCGTCGACAAGATCGTGCGCCCGCTGCTGGTGGTGCAAGGCGATCGCGACGCACGCGTGAAGAAGGATCAATCAGACCGCATCGTCGAGGCCTTGAAGAAGCGGAAGGTGCCCGTCCATTACCTGGTGCTGGCCGGCGAAGGGCACGGCTTCTCGCGCACCGAGAACATCGTCGCCACTTATCGGGCCACCGATCGATTCCTCGATCGATATCTCTTCGGCGACACCTCCTTCGAGGTGCTCTCCGCGGCTGCCGTGCCGGCGAACTGAGTAGAAAAAGCCTGGCCGCGCCTCTATCGCTTACTTGGCGACGTCGAGCACGATGCGCATGCGCGCGTTGCCCGCGCGAACGCGCGCGACGGCTTCATTGGCCTTCGCCAACGGAAGCCGCTCGACGATGGGCGCGACGGAGTTTCGGGCAGCCGTGTCGAGCATGCGCCGCATGGTGGCCGGGCTGCCGATGACGCTGCCCGTGATCTTCTTCTGCTCGTCCATCAGCGGGTCGGGAGACAGGCGCAGCGGATGGCCCGGCACTCCGCACAGGCAGAGCGTGCCCTCCAGCTTGAGCACGCCCAGCCAGGCCGTCCAGTCGAGCGTCGCGTGGGTGGTGATGAGCAACAGATCGACCGAGTCTTTGGGCAGCGGCCCGCCGGAGTCGATCAGATCCAGCGCTCCAAGCGAGAGCACCATGTCGCGCTTGTCGTCGTTGGGGTCGAACGCCACCACCTCCGCGCCCATCGCGCGGGCGAACTGCAGGGCCAGGTGCCCCAACCCGCCGATTCCCACCACGCCGACGCGCATGCCCGGCTTCGCTCCCAGCCGCTCCAGTGGAGAGAAGACGGTGAGCCCGGCGCAGAGCAGCGGCGCGGCGGTGCGGAGGTCCAGCGTGGACGGCAGCTCGAACGCGAAGCGCCAGTCGCAGCGAACCTCGGAGGCGAAGCCGCCCTGCCGGCCGACGCAGGTCCGCACTTTGCCGCCGGTGCAGAGATGCTCGCGGCCGGTCTTGCAAGCCGTGCAGTTGTAGCAGCAGCCGCTCTGCCAGCCGATGCCCACGACCGTGCCAGGCACATATCCGGCCTTCGGCCCGGCCCGGATGACGCGGCCGATGATCTCGTGGCCCGGGATGAGCGGCCGTTTGACGTCTCCCCAGTCGCCGTCGAGGAGGTGCACGTCGCTGTGGCAGACCGAACAGGTCATCACCTCTACGTCGATCTCGTGGTCGCCCGGCGGAGGCTGCGCTGGGAGCTGGATCTCTTCTAGCAACGAGCGTGGCGCGCGCTGTGCGAGAGCTTTGATGGTGCTAGACATCGTCGGTCGAGCGCTGGTGTACGAGCATCTCGGAAGCTTCCAACCAATCGCACCCGGGCGGGAGTATTTTTTTCCAGCCTTTCGGGGAACGGGGCCGGTATTTCAGCCCCAGGGGCCAGCCTCCGCTCCGTTCGGCAATCCGTCTGTGCGAAGATCAGCCGCGTGACCCAACGCCAAGATGCTGAACGCCACCTGCGCGCGCTGGCCGGCGAGCCGGCGCTGCTGCGCGAAGACCAGTGGACCGCCATTGAGGCGCTGGTTCGCGATCGGCGCCGCGCGCTGGTGGTGCAGCGCACGGGCTGGGGAAAGTCGGCGGTCTACTTCGTCGCCACGCTGCTCTTGCGCGCTGAAGGCTCGGGCCCGACGGTGATCGTCAGTCCGCTGCTTGCCCTGATGCGCAACCAGGTGGCCGCAGCGCAGCGCGCCGGGATCCGCGCCGCCACCATCAACAGCAGCAACACCGGCGAATGGACTCCGCTCTACGAGAGCATCCGCCGGGGCGAGGTCGACGTGCTGCTGGTCAGCCCAGAGCGGCTGAACAACCCAGACTTCCGCGACGAGGTGCTGCCCCGGCTGGCCGAGACTGCCGGGCTGGTCGTCATTGACGAGGCCCACTGCATCAGCGATTGGGGCCACGACTTCCGCCCCGACTACCGCCGCATCCGGACCCTCTTGAACGGCCTCCCCGGTGGCACGCCCGTGCTGGCGACCACGGCCACCGCCAACGCGCGCGTGATCGTCGACGTGGCCGAGCAGCTTGGCGCGGGCACGTTGGTCCTGCGCGGCTCGCTCGACCGCGAGTCGCTCTACCTCTCCGGCCTGACGTTGCCCGGCGCGGCACACCGGCTTGCCTGGCTCGCCGACCACCTGAACGATTTCGCGGGAAGCGGCATCAT
>DATBAA010000118.1:0-14932 GCA_036271755.1 Myxococcales bacterium
CCGCCGACCTCACCGCCTATCTGCTGACCATGAAGACGGACCAGAAGTATACCGACCCCAAGTACTCGACCGGCGAGCAGCAGCGGCTGGCGGTGGACGGCAAGGCGGTCATCGCCAAGTACGGCTGCTTCGGCTGCCACAACATCAAGGGCTTCGAGACCTCGCAAAAGATCGGCACCGAGCTCACCGAGCACGGCATCAAGGCGAAGGAGCTGTTGGACTTCGGCGACGTGAAGTACTTCACCGAAGATCCCAAGCACAAACAGACCTACGCCAACTGGGTCTGGACCAAGCTGCACACGCCGCGCGTCTTCGCCTACGAGCGCGTCGAGACGAAGATGCCGCAGTTCGACTTCAACGACGACGAAGCGCTGGCCATCCTCACCTTCTTGAAGGGCCAGACCGGCGAGCACCCCGAGCCGCAATACCTGACCGGGCAGACTCCGGAGCAGGCGGCGATCTTCAAGGGCGAGCGGCTGGTCTTCTGGAACGGCTGCCGCAACTGCCACGTGGTGGAGAAGCGCGGCGGCAAGATTCGCGATCAGTACAACGAGGACACGACGACCTTCGCGCCGCCGGTGCTGACGGGCGAGGGCGCCAAGGTGCAGCCGCACTGGCTCTTCGGCTTCTTGAAGGGGCCCACCCCGCTGCGTCCGTGGCTGCAGGTGCGCATGCCCACGTTCCACTTCCCCGATCAGGAAGCCACCGACGTGGTGCACTTCTTCGCGGCCTCCTCGCAGAAGAGCTTCCCCTACCTGACGGCTGAGGCCGAGCAGTTGACGGGGCAGAAGGCCAAGGACGCCGAGGCCATGTTCGCGGCGCTCCAGTGCATCAACTGCCATGTCGTCGGCTCGCTCCGCCCGGGACAAGATCCGGGCAGCGCGGCGCCCAACTTGCTGCTGGCGAAGAACCGCCTGCGGCCGGACTGGATCCCGCTCTGGCTGAAGAACCCGCAAGCGCTGCTCGACGGCACGCGCATGCCCAGCTTCTGGGACTTCAGCGACGAGGCGCATCCGACCACGCCCAGCCAGGCCTTCGGCGGCGACGCCAAGCTGCAGATCGACGCCCTGCGCGACTACCTGATGCACCTCGAGCTCGCGAACGTGCCCAAGCCCAAGACGGCCTCGCTGGACCCGCACCACGGGTAAGCGAGCACGCGCTTGAGACAATTGGTCGCGTCCTAAATCAAACGGCAGTTTGCCCGTCCGACGTTCGGACGACGCGACGTGCTTGACCACTACAAAATCGTCTGCTAGCTGCAGCCCGCTAATCCACCGAGGAGAACAAATCCGATGAAGATGAACCTGCTCGCGATCGCCGCCGCGCTGATCGTCCCCACCGCCGCGATGGCCGAGTCCATCGACGGCGCCGTCGAAGTGACCGGCACCATTCCCGCGGCGGGCAAGCTGCACCGCGAAGCCGACCCGTTCTGCGCCAAGAAGCCCATGAACGACCCGTCCGTTGCGGCCAAGGACGGCAAGCTCTCGCTGGTCTGGGTGCACGTCACCAAGGGCGCGAAGGACGCGACCGCCCCGGCCGGCGTCGTCGAGATGGATCAGAAGGACTGCATGTACACGCCCCGCATGACCACCGCGGTGGTGGGCCAGAAGATCCAGGCCAAGAACGACGACCCCATCCTCCACAACGTGCACACCTACCTGGGCGCCGCGACGCTGTTCAACAAGGGCATGCCGAACGACAAGGCCGCCCCCATCGAGACCTCGGCTTCGGCCGAGGGCATGATGAAGTGGAAGTGCGACGTGCACCCGTGGATGCGCGGGTACATCGGCATCTCCAAGAGCGGCCTGCAGGCCATCAGCAAGGAAGACGGCTCGTTCAGCATCGCCAACGTTCCGCCCGGCAAGTACACCGTCGAGGCCTGGCACGAGAAGTTCGGCGCCAAGACCCAGGAAGTGACCGTCGAGGCCGGCAAGCCGGCGAAGGTCACCTTCAAGTACGACGCCGCCAAGGACAAGGCGTAACGCCTCTCCGCGGGACCTCATCCGCGGCATTTCCTACGTTGCTTGTGAGCTGGGGGTCCTTGTAAAAGGGCCCCCTTCGCTTTTGTCGCTTCTGGAGCCCAATTGATTCGCCGCTTGGCTGCCTTTGCCGCTTTCGCGACCGTGATCCTCATCGGCGCGGGCGGCGTGGTGACCAACACCGACTCGGGCCTTGCCTGTCCCGACTGGCCCACCTGCTACGGCTCGGTGGTGCCGAAGATGGCGGGCAACGTCGCGGTCGAGCACACGCACCGGCTCATCGCCACGGCCGTGGGTCTCTGCGCGGTGCTGCTGGTGATCTTCACGCTGCGCCGCGTGGGCCAGGGAATGCTGGCGCTCGGCCTCGCCGGGTTTTCGATGCTGATCCTCGCCGCCTCGTTCTGGGCCGGGTATGTGAAGCACCAGGACGGCGTGCTGCCGGGGGCAGGCGTCGTGCTGGTGGCGCTCGGGTATGCCGGGTTTGTCTGGGCTATCGGGCGCGCGCGCGAGACGGACGGCAAACTGGCCGCGGGCGCGCTGGGCCTGGTGATGTTCCAAGGGCTGCTGGGCGGACTGACGGTGCTCTACCGGCTGCCGACGCTGGTGCTGGTCATGCACCTCGGCACCTCGATGCTCTTCTTGTCTCTCTCGGTGGTGCTGGCGCTCCGGCTCGCCTCCGGAGGTGCGGGCTCGCAGTTGGCCGCAGCCCCGCGCGGGCTGCTCTGGCTGACGTCTGCCGCGGTCTATCTGCAGATCATCCTGGGCGCGACCGTGCGGCACACCGGCGCGGGCCTGATCTGCACCGACCTTCCGTTCTGCCGCGGCGCGCTCTGGCCAACCGACGTGCACCCGATGGTGCATCTGCACATGGCGCACCGGGCGTTCGCGTTCATCGTGCTGGCGCTGGTGGTGGTCTCGTCCTGGCGAACGGCGCGGACTACCACCGGCTCCGTGCGTGTGTTGGCCATCGCGGCGCCGGTGCTGGTGCTGGCGCAGATTACGCTGGGCATCGCGACCATCCTGACCTTCAAGGATCTGATCCCGCTGACCGCGCACCTGGTCGTCGGCGCGCTGCTGCTCTGCTGCGAGGTCTCGCTGCTCGCGCTCACTTCGGCGCCAGAGCGCGCTCCGTCGCTCTCTTCCTTTCCCGCCGGCCGGCTCGCGTAAGTGACGGCCGCCGCGGACTACGTCGAGCTGGTCAAGCCGCGCATCACGGCGCTGGTGGTCTTCACCACCGCGAGCGGCCTGTGGCTGGCGCCGCACGGCCTGCCGGCGCGCACCGTGGCGCTGACCATCATCGGCACCGTGCTCATCGTCTCGGCCGCCAACGTGCTCAACATGTATCTCGAGCGCGACAGCGACGCGCTGATGTTCCGCACCCGCAACCGCCCGCTGCCGGCGCAGCGGATGGACCCTGCCAACGCGCTCAAGGTGGGCCTGATCCTGGCCGCCATCTCGGTGCCGCTGCTGACCTTTGGCGTGGGCCCGCTGCCGGGACTGCTCGCCTCGATCGCGCTCATCAGCTACGTGCTGCTCTACACGCCGATGAAGCGCTACAGCGCCGCCGCGTTGCTGGTCGGTTCGCTGCCGGGCGCCATTCCGCCTTTGATCGGCTGGACCGCGGCCACCGAAAAACTCGACCTGCCGGGCGTCCTGCTCTTCGCGGTGATGTTCCTCTGGCAAGTGCCCCATTTCCTGGCCATCACCATCTTCCGCAAAGAGGAGTACGCGCGTGCGGGCCTCGTGGTGCAGCCCAATGAGCCCGGGGGCGAGCAGACCGCGCGCATGAACATCGTCCGCTACACGGTGGCGCTGGTGGCGGTGTCGCTGCTCTTCGTGCCCATCGGCGCGGGGCACCAGCTTTACCTGGCTGTCGCCATCATCTCGGGCCTCGCCTTTCTCGCCTACGGCATGCTCGGCTTGCGGCCGTCGGCCGGCGTCCAATGGGCGCGCAAGCTCTTCGCGCTCTCGATCATCTACCTGCCGGTGCTCTTCGGGGCGCTGATGATCGATCGCTGAGACACCCGCGGAATACGGGCCTGCCTTCGATTCCAGGACGGCACCGTTCCATAGCCCACTGCGTTACGGAGCGTTGGAGCCAAGCGCTCCTGCCGAGCAGGAGCTGCGACGTCCCGTCACATGTTGAAGCAACAGTTCCGTCGTGCTACGACGCAGCCGCCCCGATGGAAGCAACTTCGACCGTCACAGCCACGCTCGCCATCTGGACAATCGCCCGCGCCGCCGCCGTCGCGGTGCTGGCGACCGAAACGCTCTTCATCTGGACGCGCCGCTCCGACGCAACCAGGACCGCAGCCGGTCCCTCGCGAATCTTCTGGGCGCTGACTCCCGCGCTCTTGCTCGCGGGCCTCTGTTTCTGGTGTACCGCCTCCGTTTCCGCGCGCCGCGCGGCCGGCCCGCTAACGGCCGTCGCGCAGCTCGCCCGCTGATCCAAAGGAAGCCGCATGGACGAAAAAGTCTACGGTTGGTGGCTCCCGCCCGATGTATCGACTCACGGCGCGAAGATCGACCACCTCATCTCCGTGGTGCACTGGTTCATGCTCCTGCTCTTCGTCGGCTGGGGCTGCTTCTTCATCTACTGCCTGCTGAAGTACCGGCAGCGTCCGGGGCATAAGGCGATCTACGCGCCCATCGCCGCGGTCGCCACCAAGTACATCGAAGGCGCGGTGGTCGTGGTCGAAGTGTTCCTGCTCTTCGGGCTCTCGACGCCGGTGTGGCTCGCCTACAAGAACTCGCCGCCCGACGATTCGGCGGCGCTGCACATCAAGATCGTCGCCGAACAGTTCGCCTGGAACTTCCACTACCCGGGCAAGGACAAGAAGTTCGGCCGCACCGACGCCTCGCTCATCTCCGGCGACAACCCGCTGGGCGTCGATCCCGAGGACAAGGACGGCAAGGACGACATCATCACCGTCAACCAGCTGCACTTTCCGGTGCACACGCCGGTGGTGGTCGAGGTCTCGTCCAAGGACGTCATCCACAGCTTCAACATTCCGGTCTTGCGCGTGAAGCAGGACACCATTCCTGGCCAGCGCATTCCGGTCTGGTTCGAAGCGACGCAGACCGGCCACTTCGAATTGGCCTGCGCCCAGCTCTGCGGTTTGGGCCACTACCGCATGCGCGCCGACGTCCTCATCGACAGCCCCGAGGACTACGCCAAGTGGGAGGCCGACAACCTGCCGCCCGCCGCCGAAGCGCCCGCAGCCGCGGCGCCAGAGACTCCTCCCGCGGGCAACACGCCCGGACCCAGCGACCGTCCGCAGGAGCCCGAAAAGGCTCCGAAGGGCGAAAAGAAGTGACCGCCTCCATGGAGACTACGCGATGAGCGTCGATACCCACGCGCACACCAATGGCAACGGCCACGCGCACGATCATGGCGACCGCGGCCATGGCGGCCACGAGCTGCCGTTCTGGAAGAAGTACATCTTCTCGGTGGACCACAAGGTCATCGGCATCCAGTACACGGTGACCGCGCTGGTCTTCCTGCTCTTCGGCTTCTGCCTGATGATGCTGATGCGCTGGCAGCTGGCGTATCCGGGCCAGCCGGCGCCGGCGCTCATCGCCAAGCTCATCGGTGAGAACGCCATGCCCGGCGGCGTGATGGCGCCCGAGTTCTACAACCAGCTGGGCGCCATGCACGGCACCATCATGGTGTTCCTGGGCGTGGTTCCGCTCGCTGTCGGCGGCTTCGGCAACTTCGTCATGCCGCTGCAGATCGGCGCGCCCGACATGGCGTTCCCGCGGCTCAACCTGGCCAGCTACTGGATCTTCCTGCCGGGCTGCATCCTGATGATGTGCGGCTTCTTCGTGCAGGGCGGCGCGGCGCAGTCGGGCTGGACCAGCTACCCGCCGCTCTCGGACATCGCCACCACCGGCCAGACCGTGTGGCTGCTGGCGATGGTGCTCATCATCACCAGCTCGCTCTTGGGCTCCATCAACTTCATCGTCACCATCGTGCAGATGCGCGCCAAGGGCCTGACGTTCTGGCGCCTGCCGTTCTTCGTGCACGCGCAGCTGGTGACCTCGTTCCTGCTGCTCCTCGCCTTCCCGCCGCTCGAAGCAGCGTCGGTGCTGCAGCTGATGGACCGCGTCGCGGGAACTTCGTTCTTCCTGCCCAGCGGCCTCGTCATCTCGGGTGAGCAGTTGAAGGTGGCCGGCGGCGGGTCTCCGCTGCTCTGGCAGCACCTCTTCTGGTTCCTCGCGCACCCCGAAGTGTACGTGCTGATCCTGCCGGCCCTGGGCATCGTCACCGAGGTGATGGCCAACAACACGCGCAAGCCCATCTGGGGTTACCGGCTGCTCGTGTACAGCGTCATCTTCCTGGGCTTCATGTCCTTCGTGGTCTGGGCGCACCACATGTTCATGACCGGCATGGGAACCACCATGTCGACCTTCTTCCAGACGACGACCATGATCATCTCCATACCGTCGGTGGTGATCGTCACCTGCCTCATCATGTCGCTCTACGGCGGCAACATCCGCTTCACCACGCCCATGCTGTTCGCGACCGCGTTCCTGCCCATGTTCGCCATCGGCGGACTCACCGGCCTGCCGCTGGGCCTGACCGCCAGCGACATCTACCTGCACGACACGTTCTACGTCATCGGCCACTTCCACTACGTCGTCGCTCCGGGAACGCTCTTCGCGTTGTTCGCCGGCGTCTACTACTGGTACCCGAAGGCGACCGGCCGGCAGATGAACCCGACGCTGGGCAAGCTGCACTTCTGGTGCAGCTTCGTCGCCATCAACTTCGTCTTCATGCCCATGTTCTTCCAGGGCATGGCCGGCCTCTCACGCCGCCTGTACGACCCGACCGTCTACATGCACGGCCGCGGCGTGCAGCCGTTGAACGTCGTCATCAGCATGGGCGCGTGGGCGCTGGGCGCCTCGCAGATCTTCTTCATCATCAACTTCTTCATGAGCCTGAAGACGGGCGAGAAGGTGCTGGAGAATCCGTGGAACGCGACCACGCTTGAATGGGCGGCGCCGTCGCCTCCGGGCCACGGCAACTTCCTCACCGAGCCGGTCGTGTACCGCGAGCCGTACGAGTACAGCGTCCCTGGCCATGCCACCGACTACTCGCCGCAGTTCGTGGCGGAGGGCAACTAAGTGTCCGATACCGTGATTCCGTACATGGTGAAGCCGCACCCCGTGACGGGAATTCCCAACGGGAAGTTCGCCATCTGGCTGTTCCTGGCAAGCGAAGTGATGCTCTTCGGAGCGCTCTTCTCCAGCTACGTGCTCATCCGCACCGGCGCGCCGCACTGGCCGCCGGAGGGCGGCTTGTCGAGCGAAATTCTCGACGTGCCGAAGGCCACCTTCAACACCGCGGTGCTCATCACCAGCTCCATCACCATGGTGCTGGCGTGGGCCTCCTGCAAGATGAAGAACCTGCCCAAGTTCAAGATGTGGATGGCCATCACCATCGCGCTCTCGTTCGTGTTCCTCGTCGTCAAGTACTTCGAGTACGCGCACAAGTTCGAGCTGGGCCACACGCCCGCGCACGACAACTTCTACGCCATCTACTTCACCATGACCGGCCTGCACGGCGTGCACATCATCGGCGGCATCATCGTCAACTTCTACCTGCTGACCTTCGGCAGCAAGCTGTGGAAGACCGACCCGGAGCACTTCACCAACCGCGTCGAAAACGCCGGCCTCTACTGGCACTTCGTCGACCTGGTGTGGATCTTCCTCTTCCCGTCGCTTTATCTTTTGTAAGGAGCCGACATGAGCGTCCACAGCGAGATCGAGGCGCAGCAGCACGAGGCGCACGAGAGCCCGGAAGAGTTCAAGAAGCACCTGCGCTCGTACTACGTGGTCTTCGTTGCGCTGCTCTGCCTGACGGCGATCACCGTCGGCGTCGCCGAGCTGAAGCTCGAGCGGCCGGTGGCCATCACGGTGGCTTTGATCATCGCCTCCATCAAGGCGGGCCTCGTGGCGTCGGTGTTCATGCACCTGCTCTCGGAGAAGAAGGTCATCATCGCGGTGCTGGCGCTGACCGTGGCCTTCTTCGCGCTGGTGATGATCTTGCCGTCAGTGACCGTGTACGAGCACCATCGCGTCATCACGGGCATGGGGCCGTAGACGTGTCGCTCAAGGCGTTCCACGTCTTCTTCGTCATCGTCTCCACCTTGCTGGCGCTGGGCTTCGGCGCCTGGTCGGTGAGCGAGTATCTGCGGACGGGAAGCTCCGCGACGCTGGGCATGGGCATCGCCTCGTTCGTCTCGGCCGGGGCGCTGGTCTGGTACGGCTTCTGGTTCCTACGCAAGCTGAAGGGCGTGAGCTACCTATGATGTCTCTCTTGCTCGCTTGCCCGATGTGCTTCGGAGCTGCCGACTCGAATCAGGTGCAGGCCGCGAAGATCGGCGTGCTGGTGATGCTCGGCTTCATCGTGCCGCTGCTGGTGGCCATCGGCTTCATCGCCCGCAGCTGGGCCAAACGCGCCCGCGCGCTAGACCAGCAACAAGCGCTCCCGTCTTAGTTTCAACCGCAAAGCGCGCCAAGCGCGCAAAGAAGACGCAGCGAAGGCTCACGACCTTCTTTGTTTGGTCACCGGTTCATCGCCGCCGACTGCGGAGATGTGCATGAGAAGAAATTCAGGTTTCTCCTTAGCGTGCTTCGCGCGCTTTGCGGTTGAACCGAAGAGAAGAGCTATCGCTTCTCGGCGGTGAGGATTTTGGTGAGGAAGGCTTGTTGGGTGCCGGTGACGGTGAGGCCGGCGGCGGTGACTTTGGTGCCCAGGTCGTCCTTCAGGTAGCCCAGGTAGTAGGGCTCGTGGAAGCGGACGGGGAAGGCCAGGAGCTCGCGGCGGAGCTCGGGGGCGTCGGCCAATTGCAGGCTGTCGCCGATGACGAAGAGGCCGCCCGGCTTGAGCACGCGAACCATCTCGGCGATGACGCGCTCGCGGACGTCGCCCGGCACTTCGTGCATGAGGAAGACGTTGGTGACCGCGTCGAACGAGCCGTCCACGAAGGGCAGCTTTTCCGCGTCGTCGCAGACCAGCGAGACGTCCATTTCTCGCGGAATCACCTCGCGCGCGCGCGAGATGTAGTGCGGCGAGAGATCGACGCCGTACAGCTTGGCTTCGGTGGGCAACGCCGCGCCGATCATCCGGAGGAGATGCCCCGTGCCGCAGGCGACATCGAGGACCTTCAATGGCTTCTGCGCCGAGGAGCCTTGCGCGCGGGCAAAGCGGACCACGGGCGGGACCAGGCGGCGGCGCATCACGTCGCCGGTGCCGCCGAAGAGCAGCTCGACTTGCAGATCGTAGAGCGCGGCGCTGTTGTGGCCCAGGTAGCCTTCGCTCTGGAAGTGGAAGTTGCGCGCGTAGTAGTGCGGGTAGCGCTCTGGAGTGGCTTCCTGGGGCAGGTCGTCGAACTTGTCGTTGGCGATGCGCAGCCGAGTGCGCGGAAGGTCAGCGAGCAGCCGCGGGACCGCCTGGGCGTACTCGCGCCAGGGCAAGGCTTCGAGCGGCGTGAGGCCGTCGTGGGCGTCCTGCCAATCGGTCTCGAAGAGCTCTTCCAGGCGGCGGCGCAGTGAGACCAGCGCCTCCTGCGAGGGCCGCTCCGTCCAGCGCAGCAGCAGCCGCGAGTAGGCGATGTAGGCCAGCCGCACCGCTGCGGCCCGGGCTAGCCCACCCTGGACGTGTACTTGCCGCGATAGCTCTTCCCGCAGATCCATAAGGCCTGATCCTTGCGCGCGGGCGGCCGTTGCGCAACGTTTGCTTTCTTCATGGTTCCATTGACGAAAATCGGGCCGGGCTGCGACTTTCCGCCGCTGCAGGTGGCGGCTGACGAGAAGATCTTCGTGTTGACCGGGGCTGGCATCAGCGCCGAGAGCGGCGTGAAGACCTTCCGGGACGCCAATGGGCTCTGGGAAGAGCATCGGGTGGAAGACGTGGCGACTCCGGAGGCGTTCGAGCGCGATCCGCGGCTGGTGTGGCGCTTCTATGCCGAGCGCCGCAAGCAGTTGGCGGAGGTGCGGCCCAACCCCGCGCACCTGGCGTTGGCAGCGCTGCCGCAGGTCTTTCTCTGCACCCAGAACGTCGACCCGCTGCATGAGCTGGCGGGCTCGAAGCAGGTGCTGCACATGCACGGAGAGATCGCCAAGACCCGCTGCAGCTCGTGCGACCGCGAGCCGTTCGAAGACGCGGACGGCCTCTACTTCGACGCGCTCCCGCGCTGCCACTGCGGCGGCCTCTTGCGGCCGCACGTGGTCTGGTTCGGCGAGATCCCGCTCGGCATGCGCGAGATCGGCGAGGCGCTAGACGATTGCGATCTCTTCGTCACCGTGGGCAGCTCGGGGGCAGTCTATCCGGCCGCGGGCTTCGTCTCGCACCTGCGCAACGTCAAGAACCGCCGCGGCCGCTTCGCCCGCTGCATCTACGTCGGCCTCGAGCGCCCGGACAACGCGCACTCGTTCGACGAGTGCCGCCTCGGCAAAGCCGGCCAGCTGCTACCCGGACTGTTCCAGATCGGCTGAGCTTCAATCGTCGTAGCGGGAGGCGGAGACTGAGGGTTCGCCGTCTTCGGAAGAGCTGACGGAGAGCTCGATGGGTCGGCAGCAGACCGAGCAGTCTTCGACGTATTGCTGCGAGCCGCCGCCGCCTTCGTCGACCCAGACGGAGATGCTCTCGCCGCAATACGGGCAGGTGACCTCGGCTTCCATGGGGGTAGAGTAACGCCATGCTGACCGCTGTCTACGATCAGGTGGTTTCCGCCCTTGATGCGCGCAAGCTGACGCGGGCGCGGCTGCAGGGTACGCCGCAGCTCGTCCTTGGCCTGGGGAAGGTCGCGGCGGAGATGTGCCCGCCCGAGCTGACCTCCATTGCCCTGCTGGTGGTGCCGAAAGACGCGCCGGATGTGCCGGGCGCCCGGCTGGTGCGGGGTGGACATCCGCTGCCGGACGAGGGATCGATCGCGGCGGGCGAAGCGTTGCTGCAGGCGGCCTCGCAGGCGCGCGGCGAGGTGCTCTTGCTCATCTCGGGCGGCGGGTCGGCGCTGGCCGAGGCGCCGCGGCCCGGGGTCGATTTGAAATTGCTTCGCACCGTGAACGATTTGCTGCTGCGGAGTGGGGCGACGATTGAAGAGATGAACGTCATCCGCTCGCACATCTCGCGGCTCAAGGGCGGCGGCCTGGCGCGGGCGCTCTATGCGGCTGGGGTGCGCAAGGCGCGGGCGCTGGTGGCGGTGGACGTGCCCATCGGCGGTTTTCCGGCGGTGGCCAGCGGGCCGGGTGTGGCGGACCCCTCGACCTGCGACGACGCGCGGAAGCTGGCGCAGAAGTACGGCCTGCCCGACCTGCCGTTCGTCGAGGATTTGAAACCCGGGCAGCCGGAGGATTTCGTCCAGCACGAAGCGATCTGCGATCTGCGCTCGCCCGCGCTGGAGGCGGCGCGCGTGGGCGGCTTCAAGGTGCTCGAGTCGCCCGTGACGGGAACGGTGGAGGAGTTTGCCGAGAAGATGTCCGCGTTGCCCGCGGGCTCGTACACGGTGAGCGGCGAGCTGACGCAGAAGGTGCCCAAGAATGCTCCGCCGGGCGGGCGCGATCTGCACCTCGCGTTGATCATGGCGCAGAAGCTGAGCGGCATCCCGGGCGCGGCGTTCCTGGCTTGCGGCACCGACGGCCGCGATGGACCGACAGACGCGGCGGGCGCGAGCATCACCGGAGAGACGTGGGCTACGGCGGAGAAGCGCGGGCTCAATCCGGCGAAGGCGTTGGCGGAGTTCGACGCGGGCCGGGTCCTGACCGCGCTGGGAGCCATCGTCCCGTCGCGGCACACCGGCGCGCACGCCGGCGATCTGTTCATCTTACGAAAGTGACAATTGATTCATGTGCGCCTTCAATGCGTCCTTCGAGCGCGCATCGAGCGGGACGTGGCGTGACTTCGCCTTCCCGTTCTGGATGTCGATGATGCCGACGCTGACCGGATAGTCGAAGCGGCGCGGGCCGGCGCTGGCCGGGTTGAAGTAGTGAACGCCGTTCACTTGCTCGTCGTGCGGCAGGTGGCTGTGGCCGAAGAGCACGATGTCCGCGGGAGTCTTCTTCAGCGCGGCCAGGACCTCGCGCTTGGGCTTGTGCGGCCGGTCGAGGATATGCGTGATGAAGAAGCGAACGCCTTCGAGCGTGATGCGCGCCGACTCGCCCGCGTCGCCGCAGCGGAAGCCGTCGATGTTGCCCGCGCAAGCAGTCACGGGCGCGATGGCCCGCAGCTCGATGAGCACGTCCTCGCCGCCGATGTCTCCCGCGTGGAGGATCTGGTCGACGCCCTTGAAGGCCTCGAACACCTCGGGCCGGACGAGGCCGTGCGTGTCCGAGATGACGCCGATGCGCATGAGTGCAGTATAAGGCCGCTCCATGCTGCTTTGTGAGACATCCCCGGCCTGGGTGAAGCTGGCGGTCGCGCGCTTCGACGAGGTGCTGGTCGACCACGCGCACTGCGAGAAGAAGGCCGCCGCGCACGCGCTGTCCATGCTCTCGGCGTTTCCGGGCGAGCCCGAGCTGGCGCGGGCCATGGCCGTGCTGGCGCGCGAAGAGACCGGGCACCTGACGCAGGTGCTCGCGCTGATGGACGCGCGCGGGCTGACCCTCGATCGCGACACCGGCGACCCTTATGCCCAAGGCTTGCAAAAATTGGTGCGGCAGCCGGCGCAGGAGCGATTGCTCGATCGGCTGATCGTCTCGGCGTTGATTGAAGCGCGCAGCGAGGAGCGGCTGCGGTTGCTGTCGCAGCACTTGCCCGATCAGGAGCTGCGGGAGTTCTACGCGAGGCTGGCGGACTCGGAGGCGGGTCATGGCTCGCTCTTCCTGCGGCTGGCGCAGCGGCAGCCCGGCTTCGCGGCGCGGTTCGCCGAGATGGCGCAGATTGAGGCCAATTTGATCCGCGATCTGCCCATCCGCGCCGCCATCCACTGACCCTCAAGGTACCCCGATGACGCTGCACGACGCGATGAAAGGCTTTGTCGACCGCGGCGAGATTCCAGGCATCGTCACGCTCCTCGGCCGCGGCAAAGAAGCCCAGGTCGACGTGCTCGGCACGATGACCGCCGGCGGGTCAGAGCCAATGAAGCGCGATACGATCTTCCGCATTGCTTCCATTACAAAGCCAATCACCGCGGCAGCCGTCATGATTCTGATCGAAGACGGCAAGCTGAAGCTCGACGATTCGATCGACCGCTGGTTGCCGGAATTGGCCAATCGCCGCGTGCTGAAGGGCATCGGCGCGCAGCTCGACGAGACGGTTCCGGCCCGCCGCGCGATCACCGTGCGCGACCTGCAGAACTTTACCTTTGGTTTCGGCAGCGTGATGGCTATGCCGGGAACGCATCCCATTCAAAAGCCCATTCGCGATGGGCATCTGGGCGGCGACGGGGTGCCGCATCCCTCGCAATCGCCCTCGACGGATGAGTGGATGCGCAGGCTGGGCGCGCTTCCGCTGATGTATCAGCCGGGAGAGCGCTGGCTCTACAACACCGCCTCCGATGTTCTCGGCGTTCTGGTCGCGCGCGTTTCCGGAAAGTCGCTCGAGACGTTCCTGCGCGAGCGCATCTTCGAACCGCTGGCGATGAGCGACACTTCGTTCAGCGTACCCGCGGCGAAGCTGAACCGGCTGCCGGGCTGCTATCAATTCAATCACTCCGCGAAGAAGCTCGAGGTGTTCGACGACGCGGGGACGAAGAGCGAATTCGGCCACCCGCCGCCATTCGAATCGGGCGGGGGCGGCCTCGTCTCGACGGCTGGCGATTACTTCGCCTTCTGCCGCATGCTGCTCGACAAAGGGGTCCGAGGCCGGGAGCGAATCTTATCGCAGGCCTCAATCGCGGAGATGACGCGCGATCAACTCACGCCAGCGCAGCGCACCGGTGCGGAGATCTTTTTCGGAAGCCACTGCAGCTGGGGCTTTGGAATGGCCGTCGACATCAAGGCCGAGAATCCCTGGAACGTCCCGGGCCGCTTCGGCTGGGACGGCGGCTACGGCACCTCCGCCTATTCCGACCCCAAGAATGACTTCGTCGGCATCTTGCTCACCCAGCGCTGCATGGACTCCCCCGAGCCGCCCGCGGTGCTCAACGCCTTCTGGCGCGAAGCCTATCAATCGCTCTAGCGCTTGCCCTGCGGAGGCGGCGTCGCGGTGGCGCCGTTTTCGGGCCAGGAGTGGCGCGGGTATTTGCGCATCAGCTCTTTGCGGACAGCCGGATAGTGGCGTTCCCAGAAGCCGGCCAGGTCTTGCGTGACTTGCTGGGCGCGGCCGTTGGGCGCGAGCAGATGGAGAGTCAGCGGGACCTTGCCGTCGCAGATGGAAGGCCCGCGGGCGGCGCCGAAGAAGTCTTGCAGGCGCGAGTGGATGGCGGGCGGCTGGCCTTCGATGTACTCGACGCGGACTTTGCGGCCATTGGCCAGCGCGACGGTCTCTGGAGCCAATCTGTCGAGCAGTGCGCGGGTGCGGCCGTCGAGGAGCGCGCTGGCGAAGTCGACCTTGCGCAGCGCGGCCAGGCTGGTGGCGCCTTCGGCCGCCGCCACGAGCGCGGCTTGGAGATCCAGATCGGCGAGCGCGGAGCCGTACTTCTTTGCCAGCGCGAGGCGCACCTTCAGCTCGGCGATGATCGCAGGGTCGGGAATGCCTTGCGCGTGATCCAGCAGCATTCGCGCGGCCGCGGGAGACGGCGGGGCAGGGCGCCACGATTCTTCGAGCACGATCTTCTCGTACAAGACGCGGTTGATCTCTTCCACGCGCTCGCGCGACTCTTCCCAGACGAGCTGCGACTCCTCGCGCAGGTAGTCGGCCTGCAGATCGAGGAGCCAGCCCGCTTCGATGGCGCTGGCAAGGCGCACCACCGCGCGAGAGCGGCCGGCGTCGCGGCGCTCTTCGGCATCGACGGCGACCATCAGCGGAGCTTCGCGGACCGCGCTCTCGCGAGCGAGCTGGGCCGCGC
>DATBAA010000119.1:0-4085 GCA_036271755.1 Myxococcales bacterium
CCGGCGCCTGCGCGAGCAGCTGCCGGAGGGCTTCTCGCTGCTCTCCTGCGAGCCGCTGGGCCCCGCGCAGCCGGCGCTCAACCAGAGCATCCGCGGCATCGAGTACCGCGTCGAGCTTCCGGACGAGGCGGGCGACGTGCCCGCGCGGCTGGCCAGCTACGCGCAGCAGGCCGAAGCCAGCGTGGTCCGCGAGCGCGAAGGCAAGACGCCGGTGACCATCGATCTGAAGCGCAGCGTCGACAACCTGGTCGCCACCGGCCCCAACGCCCTGCGCTTCACCCTGAAGGCCGGCGAGAACGAAGCGGTGGCGAGGCCTTCGGAGCTCTTGTCCGCGCTCTTCGGCGCCGAATGGACCCGGCCGGGCGTGGCGACCTTGATTCGCGAATCGGTCGTCTTCGGGGCTCCGGCAACGAGGTCTTGATCCTCGTGTCAGTTGCGGGATCGATCTCGCAATGATACGATTCGCTCACTGCTCCGGCCTGCGCAGGTGTGCAGCGTGCGGAGCCTCACGGCGCCTCTCCGAAGGGCGGCGCGCAGCCGCGCACCCTTCCAAAGACGCCTAGAGCGAGGCTTGGGTGACCGTTTCGGGTCCACTCTCAGGTTTCACGAGCGAGCGCCGCACAGGCGCCCGGCCGCCGTCGCGCGACTTCATCGCGCGGGCGGGAAAAGGAAATTTCGATGTCGAACATCTTGGTGATCAACGCCTCGGGTCAAGAGACCCGGGTGGCGCTGATCGAACAGGGAACCATCTCTGAGTACTACCTGGAGCGGAAGAACGAGAAAGGGATCGTCGGTAACATCTATAAAGGCAGGGTAGTTCGGGTCCTGCCGGGCATGCAGGCAGCATTCGTGGACATCGGCCTGGACAAGGCCGCGTTCCTCTACGTCGGCGACATCGTCGCGGACCCTTCGTTCCCAGGCTTCTCGGAAGAGATGGACATCCAGGCCAGCTCGGTCGAGGGCGATCCGCTCGAGGCCGAAGAGCTGCCCGAGCCTTCGGAAGACCAGCCGGTCGCTGCGCCCACGGAGGCTGCTTCCGCGCCCGAAGCGCTGGCGGCGGGAGCTTCAGCGCCAGACCCCATTCCAGTTCCGGTGGAGGTCCTCAAGGACGGCGCGGCCAGCGAAGAGATCGCGCTCATCCAGACCGCCAAGGCCGAGGCCGCAGTCGAGATCGCGGCGGCCATCGAGACCCCGGCCGCTGCGGAGATCGCGCCGGCCCTGGAGGCAGCGCCTGCCGCGGAAGCTGCTCCGGCCGAGCCGGCCGTCGCGCCGGTTGCCGAAGCCACGGCGGAAGTGATCGAATTGCATGCCGACGACGCCCTCGAGGAAGACGAAGAGGACGACGACGAAGACGAAGAAGAGCTGGACGAAGCCGACGCCGCCCACGCCGCCGCCGAGGAGCAGATCGCCGCGGAGCAAGCTGCTTCTGAGCCTCCGCCGCCCGGAACGGCGATGGAAGCCGCGTCCGAAGGCTCTGCAGGCGCTGACGGAGAGGCCGCGAAGCCCGCGGTGGCTGAAGCAGGCGCGCGCGGTGTTCCCGCCGAGCAGCGTCCCGCGGCCCGCGAAGGCCGCCGTGGACGCCGCCGCGGTGGACGCGGCCGCAAGCGCGGCAACCCCGACAGCCCGCGGCCGGCGGCCGAGCAGCCGCCGGCCAAGCCGGGCAACAGCGAGCGCCGCGAAGGCCGCAGCAACTTCAAGGGCGACGAGCGCCGCAACGGCAGCGGCTCCAACGGCGGCGGCGAAGGCCCCAAGCGCGGCAACGGCCACTCCTTCCACAAGCGCGCCCAGATCCAGGATCTGTTGAAAGAGGGCGACGAAGTGCTGGTGCAGGTGGTGAAGGATCCCATCGGCACCAAAGGCGCCCGCATCACCTGCCACATCTCGCTCCCCGGCCGGCACCTCGTCTTCATGCCCACGGTCGATCACGTCGGCATCTCGCGGCGCATCGAGAACGAGAAGGAGCGCCGCCGCCTGCGCGAGCTGGTGGACAAGTATCGGCCGGACGGCACCGGCTTCATCGTCCGCACCGTCGCCGAGAACGAGCCTTCGGAAAAGCTCACCGCGGACATCAAGTTCCTCTTGGGCTTGTGGAACGAGGTCGGCAAGAAGCGCGAGTCGATGAAGGCCCCGGCCTGCGTCCACCCGGACCTCGACTTGATTTTGCGCAGCATCCGCGACCTCTTCAGCGACGAGGTCGAGAAGCTCGTCATCGACGACCGCGCCGAATACGAGCGCGTGGTCTCGTTCGTCGAGCAGGTCGCGCCGGAGCTCAAGAACCAGGTCGAGCTGTACGGCGGCGAAGAGCCCATCTTCGACGAGTACGGCATCGAGCAGGAGCTGATCCGCGCGTCCAACCGCAAGGTGTGGCTCAAGTCTGGCGGCTACATCATCATCGACCAGACCGAAGCCTTGGTGGCCATCGACGTCAACTCGGGACGCTACGTCGGCAAGAAGGGCGCCGGCGCTTCGCTCGAAGACACCATCACCAAGATCAACTGCGAGGCGGCGAAGGAGATCGTCTACCAGCTGAGGCTGCGCAACATTGGCGGCATCATCATCATCGACTTCATCGACATGGACAAAGGCCAGAACCGCGAGAAGGTCTTCAAGACCTTGCAGGACGCGCTGGCCGCTGACCGCGCCAAGACCAACGTCCTGAAAATCAGCGACATCGGCCTGGTCGAGATGACCCGCAAGCGCGTGCGCGAGAGCATCGGCCGGCTCACCACCGAAGCCTGCCCGGTCTGCGACGGCCGCGGCCACGTGCGCAGCCGCGCCACCATGGCTTACGACATCATGCGCGAGGTTCAGCGCGCCGCGGGCAAGCACCGCGAAGATCAGCTGGTCATCAGCTGCCACCCCGAAGTCGCCAAGCTCTTGCAGGGTCCGGAGCGCGAGGCGATGCGGCTCTTGATGATGAAGCTCAACAAGAGCATCACCGTCCGGCCGCAGCCCCAGTACCACGTCGAGCAGTACGACCTGCACGCCAAGTGGAGCCGGCCAGAGCTGGCGCCGGCGCAGCGTGGCGGCGGCGGCGGCGGACGCGGGCGAGACGGCGGCGGACGGGGCGGGCGCGGCGGTCAGCAGCGCAACGAACCGAAGCCCGAGGCCCAGCCTGAAGCGCAGCCCGAAGCCAAGGTGGGCGACTGACCTCGCTGTTCCAAGCCTGGTTCGATGGTCTGCGGGCTTGGGCCGAGACCATCCCAGGCGTGCGCCGCTTCTTTCGCGCGCTGGCGCTGCTGGCGAGCGGATTTCGCGGCGAAGCCATCACGCTGCGGGCCTCGGCGCTCACCTACCTGACGCTGCTCTCGCTGGTGCCGCTGCTCGCCGTCGTCTACAGCGTCGTCGATCTCTTCACCGGCGAAGCGCAGATCCGCGACCGCCTGCAGGGCTACATCAACTCGCAGCTGGGCATCGGCGCGGGCGCGGCCATCTCCAGCTCGCTGACGACCTTCACCAGCAAGGCCACCATCCAGACGTTGGGGGCCATCGGCTTTCTCGCGCTGCTCTTCTCGGTGGTCTCGCTGCTCTGGAACATCGAGAGCGCCTTCAACCACATCTACGGGGTGCGGCCGCCGAAGGGCATCGTGCAGCGGCTGCTGAAGTACTGGTCGTTCCTCACGTTGGGGCCGGGGTTCCTGGCTGCCTCGGTCTACGTGACGCTGGCCATCTCGCGGATGAACCACGCCCACGGCCAGCAGGGGCACAGCGAGGTGGTGCACGCGCTGGCGGCGCTCTCGTCGGTGGCCATCACCTACGCGGCGCTGGGGTTCCTCTTCAAGGTCGTACCCAACGCGCGGGTCCGGCTGCGCTCGGCGGTGCTGGCGGCCTTCTCGGCGGGCACCGCTTGGGAAGTGGCCAAGTTCCTCTTCGCCTGGGCCTCTTCGCGGATGGTGCAGGTCCACAAGATCTACGGGTCGCTGGCGGTGCTGCCGGTCACGCTGACCTGGATCTACATCTCTTGGATGATCGCGCTGGTCGGCTGCAGGCTCTGCTACGCGCTCGACGCTTCGCTCAAGCCGGAGTCGCACCCTGCTTTGCGGGCGGCGGCCGCGCGCGAAGCGTTCACTGCAAGACTCATGATC
>DATBAA010000120.1:0-5643 GCA_036271755.1 Myxococcales bacterium
GGCGAGGCGGCAGCGCTGGAAGTAGTCGGCGGCCTTCGTCTCCAGATCGGCCACCGCCGCATAGCGCGCCGCGGTGCCTTCGGCGAAGGGCAGCAGCGCCGCGTCCTGGCCCTTGCGCAGCCACTCCGCGTGCGCGGCCAGGTCGGCGAAGAAGGTCTCTAATTTTGCCTTGTCGATGCCCGGCGCGCCGCTGCGATCGGGCACGCCGCCGACGGCATCCACCGCCTCCTGCAGCGCCTGCTTCACCGCGGGATCGTCGGCCGAATCGGGCGTGACGACGCCATCGCCGTTGAACTTCGAGCCGGCATAGACCTGGCTCGTGTCGGCCACGTCGGCAGCGGCCAGGGAGGTTGCGTCTGCCTTGCCGGCCTTGGCCAGGAGCCGCCGCGCAGCGTTGAGCAGCGCCTTCCCTTCCGGCTTGCCGTCGTCGATGGAGACCAGCTCGAGCTGGTCGCGCGAGGGAATCAGCTCACCCAGCGAACGCAGCCGGGGCTTGCACCAGTCGAGCGCGGCCAGGATCTCCGGCGCGCGGACGCGTCCGTCCTTGTCCAGGTCGAGCAGCTGCAGGGTGCGGGAGTCGATCTCGAGCCCGCGCACCGGGCAGGAGAGCGCCACCCAGAGCTTCTGATCCAACCCTCCGAGGAGGGCGAGATCTTCTCCGGTGTCGAGCGCTACCTGGTCGAGGCCGCCTAAGCGGTGGAACGTCCAACGGTGGTTTTGGTTCATGCCGGGCGCGGACCCTAGCACGCAGCGAGCAGGCGGGCGCCCGCTAAAAACTTACAGATTCTCTTCGGGTATCGGCTGCGGACCGGGGATGATTCCAGCGATGTCCGGATCCTCGCCCTCGACGACGGGGCGGTCGTCCTTTTCCTTCTTCCGCTGCTCGCGCTTCTCGTCCTTCTCCTTGCGCTTCTCGAGCCGCGAGAGCTCTTTCTGCCGCTTGTTCGATCTGGGCTGCATGCTGCCTCCCACGAAAATTGGAACAACAGTGACCTAAAACGAAACGGACCCGGCCACGAGGACCGGGCCCGTTTGGCACCACGAGTCGCTAGATTAAGCGACCGGGCGGACGTTCGCCGCCTGCAGGCCCTTGGGGCCCTTGGTGACCTCGAACTCCACCTTCTGGCCTTCCGCCAAGGAGCGGAAGCCATCCGCCTGGATGGCGGTGTGGTGGCAGAACACATCCGGTCCACCGTTGTCCTGCACGATGAATCCGAAGCCCTTCGCGTCGTTGAACCACTTCACGGTACCAGTGACCATTTCCGTAACTTCTTTCAGTGTTCAGGAGGCACCTTGCCGCCTGTGCTGCGTGTTGCAGCCGGAAGGGTTTAACCGGACTTCGGTGGAAATGCGAACGGAATCGACCTGAACCACCCAAGACTGGGGTCTGAGCGCTTGATCGGGACAGAAACCGGGCTCCCGGGTTCAAAGCGGAATAAAGCGGCAATGAGTCCCGGGTATGGTGCGCCCATGCCTACTCTCCTGCTCGTGGTCCTGGCTGCCGGCCTCGCTTATCCGCAGGCGCGCAAGGACGCCACCGCCGACGATTACTTTGGCCGCAAGGTGGCCGATCCGTATCGCTGGATGGAGCAGCTCGACGCCCCGGACGTGCAGGCCTGGGTCTCGGCCGAGAGCGCGCTGACCACCGGGGAATTGGCGAAGCTTCCGCGGCGCGAAGAGCTGAAGCGCCACCTCACCGAGCTCTTCAACTACGAGCGCACCGACGTGCCCGTGCGCGAGAACGGGCAGCTCTTCTTCCGCCGCAACAGCGGCCTGCAGAAGCAGTCGGTGGTCTATCGCCAGAGCCCGGGCAAAGAGGCCGAGCCCGTCCTGGACCCCAACGCCCTCTTCCCCGACGGGTCCACCGCGGTCGGCGGCGTGCGCGCCTCGCCCGACGGCAAGTGGCTGGCCTATACCACCGCGGCCGGCGGGTCCGACCTGCAGGACATCCACGTGCGCGACCTGACCACCGGCAAGGATCTGGCGGAGGTCGTCCCGCGGACGAAGTTCGGCAGCCCCGATTGGACGCGCGACTCCAAGGGCTTCACCTACTCGCGCTTCAAGGGCACCGAGAGCGCGGTCAACTTCGCCTCGGCCAACACCTTCCACCAGGTCTGGTACCACCGCCTGGGCGCCGCCAAGGACTCGCTGCTCTTCCAGCGGCCGGAAGCGCCCGGAGACTTCGTGGGCGCCGGCATCAGCGACGACGGCCGCTTCATCTTCTTCACCTCCTCCTCGGGCACCAGCAACAACCGGCTCTTCTTCTCCGAGCTGGGAGATCCGATGAAGCCCAGGCTTGACGGCGGGCGCCACGCCATCTCGCAGGAGCAGGACTCGCGGCACCAGGTGTTGGGCGTCTACGGCGGCCGCATCTATGTGGAGACCAACTTCAAGGCCCCCAACGGCCGCATCGTCGCGGTGAAGCCCGGCGATGAGGACCGGGCGGACTGGAAGACGGTGGTGGCCGAGGAGAAGTCGCCCATCCACCAGTCGCTCCTGGTCGGTGGAAAGCTCATCGTCAACCGGCTGGTCGACGTGCAGGCGCGGGTCTCCATCTACGACACTACGGGCGCGAAGGTCGCCGACGTGGCGCTGCCGGAGCCGGGCTCGGTGGACGGGCTCTCGGGCAAGCAGCAGGACAGCGACTTCTTCTTCAGCTTCACTTCGTTCCTGCGCCCGCGCAGCGTCTTCCACTACGACCTCAAGGCCAGGAAGCTGGAGGCGTTCGACGCGCCCAAGTCTGCCTTCGACCCGTCCAAGTACGAGACGCGCGCGCTCTTCTATCCCTCGAAGGACGGCACCAAGATCCCCATCTTCATCACGCTCGCCAAGGGCACGAAGCTCGACGGCAACAACAAAGCGCTCCTCTATTCGTACGGCGGCTTCGACATCTCCATCACGCCGGCGTACTCGGCCACCACGGCTGCCTGGCTGGACGCGGGCGGCGTCTATGCGGTGGCCAACCTGCGCGGCGGAGGAGAGTACGGCGAGGCCTGGCATCACGCCGGCATGCGCGAGAAGAAGCAGACCGTCTTCGACGACTTCGTCGCCGCGGCGCAGTACCTGATCAAAGAGGGCTATACGCAGCCGTCGCGCCTCGCCATCTCCGGACGCTCCAACGGCGGCCTCCTCATCGGCGCGGTCATGACCCAGCACCCCGAGCTCTTCGGCGTGGCGCTGCCCGGCGTGGGCGTGATGGACATGCTGCGCTTCCAGAAGTTCACCGGCGGCGCGCTCTGGGCGGAGGAGTACGGCTCGTCGGAAGAGCAGGCCATGTTCCAGCCGATCTTCTCCTACTCGCCGCTGCACAACCTCAAGCCCGGCATCTGCTATCCGGCGACGCTGATCACCACCGCCGACCGCGACGACCGGGTGGTGCCCAGCCATTCCTTCAAGTTCGCGGCCACGCTGCAGGTCGATCAGGGCTGCGATCGTCCCGCGCTGATTCGCGTCGAGAAGGCCGGCAGCCACGGGTACCGGCCGACCGATCGGATCATCGACGAGACCGCCGATCAGCTGGCCTTCGCGCTCGCCAACCTGGGGGTCCAGAAGACAGTGCAGTAAGCTCCCCGTTTGGGGGTGCAATGGAAGGGCTCGCGATCATCTTTGCTACCGGAGCGGGACTCTATCTCCTGCTCATGCCGCTCGTGGCGTACCTGCGCTCGGGCAAGGCGGTACGGGAGAGCGAGCTGCTGCGCGCGGAGCTGCGGATCCTGCGCGACAGGCTGGCTGCGCTGGAGCGCACCGGCATTGCTCCAGCTGCCCCCATCGCCCAAGAGCCGGTCGTGGAGGCCGTCGAGGCCCCGGCGGCAGAGCCCGTCGTAGCCGCTCTTGCGGCGGAGCCTGAGAACGCCCCCGCGCCCAACCTGAAGCCTCAAGTCCGGAGCCCGGAGCCTGCGAAAGGCGACACCCTCGAGGAGAAGATCGCGCTCGTCTGGTTCACCCGCGCCGGCGCGCTGGCCATGCTGGTGGGCGTCGCCTACTTCTTCAAGTACGCCATCGACAACGCCTGGATCGGTCCGCTGGGCCGCGTCGCGCTGGGCGCGGGGCTGGGCGTGGCCGTGCTGGCCGCCGCCGAGATCGCGCGGGCGCGCACGCGCGAGATCTACATCCACGTGCTCTCGGGCGTGGGCCTGGCCATGCTCTATCTCTCGGCCTACGCCAGCCACGCGTTCTACGATCTGGTCGGCACCACGCCGGCGTTCGGCGCGGTCTTCGTCATCACGCTCCTGGGCGGCGCGCTCTCGGTGCGGCACCGCGCCGAGGCGGTCCTCATCCTCACGCTGCTGGCGGGCTGCGCCGCGCCGGTGCTGCTCTCGACCGGCGAGGATCGCCCCGCCGCGCTCTTCGGCTACCTCTTCATACTCGGCGCAGGCGGGCTCGCGGTCTCGGTGGCGATGAACTTCCAGATCGCCGCCTGGGTGGCCATCGGCGGGCCTTCGGCGCTCTTCACCGGCTGGTACGGCAAGTACTTCGAGGTCAGCGAAGGCAGCACGTATGAGCCCCTCTCCGCGCGCGCGCCCGCGCTGGTGGCGGTCGCGGCCTTCACCGCCCAGTGGCTCGCCGCCTACGAAGCAGCCCGCCGGCGCCGGACGCTGCAGCCGGTGGCGCTGGCGGTGGCGGGCTTTCTCCTCTTGCACCTGGGGCTCACCGCGCTGCTCTACGACAAGCCCGTGCTGCTGGGCGTCGTGCTCACCGCGACCGCCGTGGTGGCCACGCTGGTGATGCAGCGCGAGAAGCGCACCGAGCTGTTGGCGCTGCCGCTCGCGGCTTCGTTCGCGGCGCTCTACGGCGTGAGCCGCGTCTCGCACGTGCGCAGCCCGCCCTGGCTGCTCTCGCTCTTCGGGTTGTGGGCCGGCATCTACACCGTCGCCTTCTTGCGCGAGCAGTCGCAGCGCTCCTCGAAGCCGACGCCCGCCACCGCCGGCATGGCATGGCTCGCGTGCGCCGCGCTGGCCGCTTTCGGGCTCCTGTCGTGGTCGCTGTTGGGAGACGATCACCTCGCCGTCTTCACCCTGGTCCTGGCGCTGCTCTCGCTCGCTTATGCCGGCCTGGGCGTCTTCTTTGGCTTGAGCGCCATCGCGCTCGCGGCCGTCGCGCTGTCGCTCCTGGCGCAAGTGGCCACCGAGCCGTCGGGCGGCGATCACAAGCTCATCTGGATCGCCGCGCTCTGGTGGCTGGCCTACTTCGGCCCGGGCGCCTGGGAGCTGCTCACCAAGGAGATCGTCCCGCAGCGCCTGCTGACCGTCTCCGCCGCGGGCCTGGGCTTCATCCTGCTCGCCTTCCGGCAGACGGGCGATGGCGACTCGCTGTTGCGGGCTTCCTTGGTGGCGGTGGTGGGCGTGGCCGACCTTCTCGTGGGCGCGCGGCTCTTGCGGGTGGAGCGGCGGTCCGGCTCGGTGCTGCTCGGACAGGCGCTGGCGCTCTTCGCCGGAGCCATCGCGCTCTTGCTCTCCGGAGCCAGCATCACGCTCGTCTGGGCGGCCATGGCCGCGGTGGTGGCGGTGCTGGCGGCGCGCGAGAAGGATCAGCTTTGGCTGGCGGGCGCGCTGGCCCTCTTCGTGGCGGTGCTGGTGCGGCTCGTCGGCATCGACTTCCAGTCCGTCGATGCGCGCAACGCCCAGTGGTTCGCGACCGCTGGCA
>DATBAA010000121.1:0-2755 GCA_036271755.1 Myxococcales bacterium
GATAGCAGGCACCAGGGGTGTCGGCAAGGGCTGCGGGGGTGGTTTGAAGGCCGCGTCGGCCCGGGAGAGCTCTGCCAGGGCGAAGAGCCGCGTGTTGCGGCCCCAGCCGATCGAGGCCTGCGCCGCCTGGGCTAGCAGCCAGGCGAGGGCAATGGTTCCGGCGCCGGTCTGGTTCAAGCCCATCCGCAGGCCCATCAAGAGGGCCGCCGGAGCCACCGCGGCGAGGCCGCCCACGAGCCCGATCCACAGGACCTTGAGCGGCCGCCGGAAGAAGAGCCGCAGCGCGCGCAAGAGCGCCAGCACCGCGGACCGCCGCGAGCTGTCGGCAGCGAACTGGGCTCGGCCGGTGTCGATGAGCAGGTGCGCCAGGAAGATGGCCAGCGCCGCCGGAATCGAAGCCAAAATCAGGTTGCGCTGGGCCTTCGTCTCGCTGAGCAATTTCGCGTTGGCGTGGTTGGCAATGGCGAAGGCCCCCGCGGCGATGCCGCCCGCCACCGCCAGGAGAATCAGCCCGCTGAGCAGCGTCCGCAGCATGCGGCCATAGAGGCTCGCCGCGCCGGCCGAGAGCCGCGGCAGCGTCAAGGTGTCATCGGTCTGCGCCGCCGTGACGGCAGCTCCGGCCGCGAAGGGCGCGCTCATCAAGAGGACGAGCACGCCGCCGCCCAGCCCGAAGCCAATCGACTGGCCGCTGCCGTTCTCTCCCAAGAGCCGCAGCAGCTCGAGCAGCGCCGCGCCGTCCAGCCGCTGCAGCAGCGCGGCGGCGCGGGTGGAGTGCCCCAGGTGCCTGTCGAAGAACGCCATCAGCGGCAGCCCGGCCAGGATCGCCGGCATCAAGTGCGCCGCCCACCAGATGAGCAACAGCCGCCACTGCGCCCCGCGCCAGAGCGCCCGCGAGAGCAGGCGGGGCGTGATCACAGCGCCTCCAGGAAGGCCAGCGCCAGCGAGTACCAGGCCTGCACTTCCAGGGTCCAACGCCGCGGGGTGAGCTGTGCGCGCTCGCGGGTGCGGCCGTCGTCGAGCTTGTCCAGATCGAGCAGCCAGGAGCCCTGCGGGTCGAGCTGCGCGGATGAAATTCGCGAGGGCCGGGTGAAGTCCCAGCGGTGCCAGGTCTCGGCTTCGGGGAACTCTAGAGTCTCCGCGGAGCCGTCCTCGAACTTCACCTCCACCGACTGCGGCACGTGCGCCCCGAACCGCCGCGCTTGCAGAATGCTTCGCCAGCCGAAGGGGCTGATCTCCTTCTTTGCCTCCGGGTGCGCCTTCTTGAAGTCGGCTCGCTTGAGCGACGTCAGCCTCGCCGCTTCGTCCTCGCCCAACTCGACGACCGTGCCGTCGAGGATGCTCCCGCCCGGCTTGGGCACCTCTTCTTCCGTCTCGAGCTTCTCGATGCGGTCGTCGATGGGCGCGCTCCGGTACACCTGCTCCTCGAACCAGCGGCGCACGAGCGCGCCCTTCTCGCCCGCGCTGTACGCCAGCGCCTCTTCCAGGTCTGCCGTCGACGGGTGGCGGAAGTGCCAGCGCCGGTAGTACTCGCGAAAGCCGTTGGCCAGGGCCTCTTCGCCGATGAGCGTGCCCAGGTCGTGCATGACCAGCACGGTGCGCGCATAAACGTCGCCGTAGCTGCCGCGCGAGGCCTTGTTCCACGAGCTGCTCGCGATCGGATCGGCCGGGTAGCGCCGGCTGCCCTGGCGCTCGAAGTCCCAGAACGAAAGCGGCGGCACCGGCCAGCCGAACTTGAACGGATGCTTCTCCAGCTGGCGCGCGTCCCAAAACTCGTTGAGGCCCTCGTCGAGGAACGGCTCCTCGAACTCGTTGCTGGCGAGCAATCCCATGAAGTAGCCGTGGCCGAACTCATGAACGGTGACGTACTCCACCGCCCGCGACCCGGGCGGCCAGAGCGCGCCGATGGTGGTGAAGAAGGTCTCGTACTCCATGCCGCCCGCCTCTTCGGCGTTGTAGGGCGGCACCACCACCGTCACTTGCTTGTACGGATATTCGCCGAGCGTGCGCGAGAAGGTGTCGAGGCCGTAGAGCGTGGCGTCTAGCGCGGCCTGCGCGGATGCCTTGTACTCGGGCGGATAGAGGACCTTGACCGCGATCTCGCGTTCGCCGCGCTTCAGCTTGCCTTCCAGCGGCGGCGCGTAGCCGTCCCAGGCGGTGAAGGCGAAGTCGTGCACGTCGTCCTGCTCGACGAAGTGGATGATCTGACCGTCGTGCTCCTCGGGCTGCCGTGTTTCGACGCCGACGGAGCCAAACGTGTACGCGCTCGGCACGGTGATGCGCGCCTTGTAGTCGCCGAAGTCGGCGTAGAACTCGCTCCAGCGGTGCATCTCGTGGCAGTTCCAGCGCGGCTCCGTCGCGCCGCGCTCGCCCGGCAACTCCAGCACTCCGATCTTGGGAAACCACTGCGCCACCAGATGGAAGCTGCCCGAGTAGCCGGTGCGAGCCACGACCCGAGGCAGCTGATCGTGGAACTCGATCTGCAACTCGGTCGAAGCACCAGGGGCGACCGCTTGCGGAAGATCGAAGCGGACGACGGTGTGGTCCGTCGCTGCGCCGCCGTCGGGCTGGACGAAGCTCCAGGAGATTGGCTTGCCGCCCTGACTGGCGCTCTGCAGGGTGGTGTAGCCCCACTCGCCCCGTTTGGTCTCGACGTCGCTGCGGAAACCGCCGAAGATGGCGCGCTCGCGGTTGAAGGTGCTGCCTTCACCCTCGAACGCATTCAGATAGAGGTGCAGATAGACCGCGCGGACAGGCT
>DATBAA010000122.1:0-3604 GCA_036271755.1 Myxococcales bacterium
CCTGGGCGCCATCGTCTTCGTCATCGTGAAAGAGTCGCTGCTGGCCACCTACTCCGAATTGTATCTTGGCCTCTATGGACTGTTCCTGATGCTCGTCATCCTCTTCGAGCCTTTGGGCCTGATGGGCGTGGCGCTGCGCATCTTGAAGAAGCCCGTTCGGGAGCGGCCATGATCCGCTGCGAAGGCCTGGTCAAGCGCTACGGCGGCCTGCGCGCGGTGGACGGCGTCAGCTTCAAGTTGGAACCGGGCCAGATCCTCGGCTTGATCGGTCCCAACGGCGCAGGGAAGAGCACCTGCTTCGCCATGCTGGCCGGCTCGACGCCGCCCACCGAGGGCCGCGTCTTCCTGGGCGACGACGAGCTGACGGGAAAGCCCGCCTTCCGCGTGGCGCGCGCGGGCGTGGTGCGCACGCACCAGATCGTGCGGCCCTTCGCCCACCTCACTTTGTTGGAGAATTGCACGGTCGCGGCGGTTCAATGCTCGAAGCTGGATCACAAGGGCTCGCTGGCCCTGGCCAACGAGATGCTGGACTTCGCCGGCCTGGGGCCGCGCCGCCATCATCTGCCGGCGTCGCTGACGCTGGCGGGCCGCAAGCGGCTGGAGATGGCGCGCGCTCTCTCCTGCGCCCCCAAGGTGCTGCTCCTCGACGAGGTCATCGCCGGCGTCAACCCCGCCGAAGCGCAGGAGATGGCCACGCTCATCTTGCGGGCCCGCGACGAGCGCAAGGTGTCCATCATCATGACCGAGCACGTGATGCCCGCCGTGATGCGCCTGTGCGAGTACGTCGTGGTCCTCGACGCGGGCAAGCTGATCGCGAAGGGCTTGCCGCAAGAGGTGGTGCAGCACCCGGAAGTGATCGCCGCCTACCTGGGAAAGGCGCGCGCCCATGGCTGAGCCAATGCTCGAGGTGCGCAAGATCGACGCCGCATACGGCGACGTGCGCGTCCTCGAAGGGCTTTCGCTGGAAGTGCACCAGGGCGAGATCGTCACGCTGCTGGGCTCCAACGGCGCCGGCAAGACCACGACCTTGCGCTGCATCTGCGGCGTGCTCCCGCCCAAGGCCGGCGAGGTGTTCTTCAAGGGCCGGCCGCTGTCGAAGACGCCGGCGTTCCAGCGGACGGCGCTGGGCATCGCGCAGGTGCCCGAAGGCCGCGAGCTCTGGCCGCAGCTGACCGTCCGGGAAAATCTCGAGCTGGGCGCGTATCACGAGGGCGCGCGCGGCAAGGCTGCGGCGGCGTTGGACCGGGTCAACAAGCTCTTCCCGCGCCTGCTCGAGCGGCGCACGCAGATGGCAGGCAGCCTCTCGGGCGGCGAGCAGCAGATGTGCGCCATCGGCCGCGCGCTCATGTCCGAGCCGTCGCTCTTGCTCTTGGACGAGCCCTCCCTGGGCCTCGCGCCCATCGTGGTGGACCAGATGTTCGAGGTCATCCGCTCGCTGCACGCCTCGGGCATGACCATTCTATTGGTCGAGCAGAACTTATTGGCCGCATTGGAAGTCGCGACGCGCGGCTATGTGATTGAAACCGGCAAAGTCACTTTGCAAGGCACGGCCGCGGAGCTGTCGGCCAATACCAATATCCGGGCAGCCTACCTGGGACTCTGATGCCGCCGAAGGCCGTGGTGTCGTGGAGCTCGGGCAAAGACAGCGCCTTTGCGCTGCACGAAGCTCGCGCG
Source organism: Myxococcales bacterium (assembly GCA_036271755.1). Taxonomy (GTDB): domain Bacteria; phylum Myxococcota; class Myxococcia; order Myxococcales; family 40CM-4-68-19; genus 40CM-4-68-19. The sequence goes on from DATBAA010000122.1 coordinate 1,675, forward strand.
CAATTCGAGGTCGTGGGCCTTCTCACCACCGTGACGACGGCATTTGCGCGCGTCTCGATGCACGGCGTTCGGGAGGCGCTGCTCGATGAGCAAGTCGCGGCCTTGGGCTTGCCCTGCCGGAAGATTGGAATTCCTTCGCCCTGCACGAACGACGTGTACGAGCGGGAGCTCACGCAAGCCTTGCTGGCCGCGAAGAGCGAAGGCGTCACGCACGTCATCTTCGGCGATCTCTTCCTGCGCGATATTCGCGCTTATCGGGAGACCATGCTGGCGGGCCTGGGGCTCACGCCGGTCTTTCCGCTCTGGGACCGCCCGACGGACGCCTTGGCGCGCGAAATGCTGGCTGCCGGGCTGAGCGCGGTGTTGACCTGCATCGATCCGCGCAAGCTCGACAAATCCTTTGCCGGGCGCACGTTCAATCAAGAGCTCCTGCGAGATCTGCCGGCCGGCGTCGACCCCTGCGGCGAGAATGGCGAGTTTCATACGTTCGTGACCAAAGGCCCGATGTTTGCAGGTTCAATCGACTGCAAGCTCGGCGAAGTGGTGGAACGGGACGGTTTCGTCTTCGCCGATCTGCAGAGGTGCTTATGAAGCGCTGGCTGGCTCTTCCCATGATCCTGGTCTCGGGCTGCATGATCGGCGAGTGGAAGTCCGAGCCCGCCGAGCGGCCGCTCACGCCCCACGAGAAAGAGAGCCGCGAGGTGTCCATCTCCGGCGCCGATGCCGATCTGGCCACGGCCGTCGCCGAGGCGATGGTGGCCGAAGGGTTTCGCGTGGTCTCGCACGCGCCCTATCACGAAGAGCTCGAGGTGGAGATGGAGGTCGTGAAGGCGCCCGAGGGCCTCGTCGCCGTGGCCACCGTGCGCAGCGACGGCTTCTTCGTCGAAGAGGCGCGCGCCGCCGGCAACGTCGGCCAGGCGGCCTACGCCCTGGCGCGGACGCTCTCCCATTCTCAGGCCATGGCCGACTTCGTCCGCAACAACGGCGTCCCCCAGCAGTCCAAGTTCACGCAGTAGATCCGGGGAATTTCCGTTTCGATCCGGAAGTCCTCCGTACACGAGGTGCCGTATGAAGCGCGTTTCAATGCTCTTGATTGCCGTTTCGGCGTGCTCGGTTGGCCAGTGGGTCCCCACTCCCGCCGAGAAGCCGCTGACCCCCACCGAGCTGGCCAGCCGCAACCTGTCCGTGACCGGGCCCGATACCGGGCTCACCGAAGCCTTCGCGCAGGCCTTGAAGAGCGACGGCTTCAACGTGGTGGCTCACCCGCCGTATCACGAAGAGCTGGAGGTGACCGTCAGCACGCAAGGGCCGGTGGCCATCGCCACCCTGCGCAGCGACGGCTTCTTCGTCGACGAGGAGCGCGCCACCGGCAACGACACCGCGGCGCTGGCCAGAGCGTTGGCCAGGTCCAGCGCCATGGCCGACTTCGTCCGCAACGGCGGCCTGCCGCAGCAGAGCAACTTCAGCCCGCAGTAGCCTCAGCTGCCGCCCAGCAGCTTGGCCAGGGTCTTCCCGTCGATCTCCAGCGCCGCCGCCGTCTTGCCGCGCTGGCCGCCCAGCTGCTCCAGCGCCCAGGCCGCATAGCGCCGCTCGACCTCGTGCAGCGCGCGCACCTCGCGGCTCATCAGCGCGTCGGGGCTGCGCGCCGGCTGCAGCGACGGCGGCAGATCTCCCGGCCCAATCTCCTCGCCGCGCGCCAGCACCACCGCGCGCTCGACGGCATGCATCAGCTCGCGCACGTTGCCGGGCCAGTTGTGATCGAGCAGCCGCTGCAGGGCCGCGGGCGAAAAGCGGCGGGCCACGCTCTGCGGAAAGCGCTCGCGCGCGGTCTGCAAGAAACGCTCGGCCAGCAGGGGAATGTCGCCGTCGCGGTCGCGCAGCGGCGGAATGTCGATGGCCACCACCTCGATGCGATAGAGCAGGTCCTCGC
>DATBAA010000123.1:0-5205 GCA_036271755.1 Myxococcales bacterium
CCAACGTCCCCCCCGAGACTTGCCAAGTTGCAGCGTGGATGCGGCCAGGAACGTAGCAGGCTGTATCAGGCCCGACAAGCGCCGGCGCTATCTGCTCGCGAGCCAGGCGGCGATGGCGTCGGAGCCGGAGTAGCGGCGCTCGAAGTCGCGGGCCGCGGCGAGGCCTGCCTCGACAGAGGCGCGCTGGACGCCCTTGGTGTCGAAGGTGGGCGCGTCGCCGTTGCAGTGAAGGGTGTCGATGAGCGCGCCGTCCGGACTCTTGATGTCGACCTTGACGCGCAGGTCGAACGTCAAGCCGCCTCGCGCTTGCTCATAGAACAGCGCGTTCTCGACGGTGAGGACCAGCGACAGTTGGGACGCGGAGCCCGGTGTGGAGATGCGCGCCGCGGACTCCGTGAAGGCCGTCCGCGCGTGACCGAGCACCGCGCAATAAGCGTCTTTGTTGGCCCAGGTCAGCAAGCAGTGCTGCTCTTCGCGGGGCGCCATCGTCAGGTGCGCGCTGACCGGACGGGTGGCGGTCCGGCTGGCGCTGCAGGCGATCGACAACGACAATACGCAAAGCAAACGCGGCATTCAGCCCCCCTGAAGGCAACCTTAGCCGGTTCTTCGAGATCAGCCCAGCAGGCGCGCGGAGAGCAGATCCTGCACGTCGAGCAGCCCCACCGGGCGGCCCTCGTCGTCCACCACCGGCACCTGGTCCACCTGCGTGGTCCGCATCAAGTCGGCCGCGGTCTGCGCCAGATCTTCCGGGTGCACCGTGCGCGGGCTCTTGCCCATGACCGACGAGACGGGCTTCTTGAAGTCCACCTGGTCCAGCTGCACCATGCGGCGAAGGTCGCCGTCGGTGAAGATGCCGATGAGCTTGCCCTGGGCGTCCACCACGCTGGCAGCGCCCGGACGGCCTTCGGTGGCGGTCATCACGCCGGCCGTCTCGCGCAGCGAAGCGTCGAAGCGCACCGTGGGGTTGCGGTCGCCGGTGCGCATCACTTCGCGCACGCGCAAGAGCTGCCGCCCCAGCGTCCCGCCCGGATGCAGCGACGCGAACTGCTCGGGCGAGAAGCCGCGCCGGTGCTGCACCGACATGCAGAGCGCGTCTCCCATGGCCAGCAGCGCCACGGTGCTGGCGGTGGGCGCGAGGCCCAGCGGGCAGGCTTCGGGAACGGGGCCGATCTCCAGGACCACGTCGGCCTGGCCCGCGAGCGAATTCTTCATGCCGGACGTCATGGCCACGATGGGCGCGCCCAGCCTGCGGATGCTGGGCAGCAAACGCACGATCTCGTCGGTCTCGCCGCTGTTGGAGAGCGCCAGCACCAGGTCTCCCGGCACCAGGCGTCCCAGATCTCCGTGCAGCGCTTCGGCGGGGTGCAGATAGAGCGAAGGCGTGCCCGTGGACGAGAAGGTGGCGGAGATCTTCTGCGCGATGAAGCCCGGCTTGCCCATGCCGGTGACGACGACGCGGCCGGTGCAGGCGAGCACCATCTCCACCGCCTGCGTGAAGGCCCCGTTGAGCCTGCCCGCCAGCTGCGCGACGGCCTCCGCCTCGGCGCGGATGACCTCGCGCGCGTGCTCCAGGGTCTCGGTCGAAGGTTTGGGCAAAGAGGTCAAGCGGCGCCTGGATGTGGCCATTGAATTTGTCGCGCTCCTATCACTTCTGGTCGTCTCCGTCACGAGATCGCAACGGTCCAGCAACAGGACTTGACGCGGCGCGGCCTAACGCCTATCTGAATGAGCCCTCATTCAGCCCGCCGGATCGCCCTCGTCTAGAAGACCCCGGGCCGCCAGGAAAGGTCACTTTTTGCAGGCGCGCGACACCAAGACCAACGACAAGCGGGCGCGCATCCTCGATGCCGCCATCAAGGTCTTCGCCGAGCGCGGCTTCCACATCGCGACGGTGGCCGAGATCGCCCGGGCGGCAGGCGTGGCCGACGGCACCATCTATCTCTACTTCAAGAGCAAGGACGACCTGCTGCTGCGGCTCTTCGACGAGAAGATGACCGAGCTGATCGAGGAGGCGCGCACGGGGCTCGCGGCGGAGAAGAGCGCGCCCGCAAAGCTACGTAGATTCATCCAGCTGCACCTTGCGCTGGTGGAGCGCAATCCCGATCTAGCAGCCGTGCTGATCGTAGAGTTACGTCAGAGCGCGCAGTTCTTGAAGGCGGCAGACCGGAACAAGCTCGCGGCCTACGTCGATCTCATCGCCGAAGTGGTCAGAGCCGGACAGGAGAGCGGCGAGCTGCTCGACATCGTGTCCCCGGCCACGGCAAAGCGCGCCATCTTCGGCGCGCTCGACGAGCTCGCCCTGGGCTTTTTGCTCTCGGGCCGGAAGACGAATTTGCGGAAGATGGCAACGGAAGTCGCGGAGTGGTTCGTTCGCGGGCTCGAAGCCCGCCATGGAGGCAAGTCGTGAAGATCTTGGTGACGGTCAAACGGGTCGAGGATTACGAGTCGAAGATCAAGGTGAAGCCCGACAACAGCTGGATCGTGACGGAGGGCGTGAACTACCGCGCCAACCCGTTCGACGAGATCGCGGTTGAAGAGGCGCTGCGCCTGCGCGACAGCAACGCGCCCTCCGAGGTGGTGGCGGTGAGCATCGGCACGGCGTCGGCCTCGACCGAGATCCGCTCGGCGCTGGCCATGGGCGCGGACCGCGGCATCCTGGTGAAGCAGGACGGCTTCATCGACAGCGACGCGGTGGCCCGGCTGCTCGTCAAGGTGATCGAGAAAGAAAAGCCGGACCTGGTGCTGATGGGCAAGCAGGCCGTGGACGTCGATGACAATGTCACCGGCCAGCTGCTGGCGGAGTATCTGGGCTACGGCCAGGCGACCTTCGCCTCGAAGCACGAGTCGCTGGAGAGCCCGGAGGAGAAGGCCAAGAAGCCCGGGCTCAAGCTGGGCGCGGACAAGAAGACTTTGCAGGTCGTGCGCGAAGTCGACGGCGGCGTCGAGACGCTGGAGCTCTCTTTGCCCGCGCTGGTGACGGTCGATCTGCGCTTGAACATCCCGCGCTATGCGTCGCTGCCCAACATCATGAAGGCGAAGAAGAAGCCCATCGAAGAGCTCGCGCCCGCTGCATTGGGGGTCGACGTGGCCGCGAAGGTGAAGGTTGTCCGCGTCGAGGCGCCGCCGGCGCGCGCCGCGGGTGTGAAGGTTCCTGACGTTCTCACGCTCGTGAAGAAGCTTCACGAGGAAGCGAAGGCGATCTAATGGCGACCATCTTGGTGATTGCGGAGCAGGCGCACGGACAGCTGAAGAAGGCCACGCTGTCGGCGCTGACGGCGGCGCAGCAGCTGGCGGCGAAGAATGGTGGACAGGTCCACGGTCTCGTCATCGGCCCTGGCGCCGCCAAATCGGCGGAGGATCTGGCCGGCTATGTTTCGACTGCCTATTCGGTCGAAGGCGCGGGCTTCGAGGCGGCGTTGGCCGAGACGCACGGCGCTGCCGTTGCCGAAGTGGCCAAGAAGATCGGCGCCACCGACGTGGTGATTGCAGCCACCGCCTATGGAAAAGACATCGCGCCGCGCATCGCGGCCAAGCTGTCGGCCGGCATCGCGTCGGACATCCTCTCGGTGGTGAGCGCCAATCAGTTCAAGCGCGCCATGTGGGCCGGCAATGCCATCGCGACCGTCGAAGTCACTACGCCCGTCAAGGTGATCTCGGTCCGCGCGACCGAGTTCGCGGCGGCGCAGAAGGCCGGCAGCGCAGGCAAGGTCGAGGCGCTGAGCCTGACCGCGCCCGCGGCAAAGACGAAGTTCGTCGGCTTTCAAGAGGTGAAGAGCACTCGCCCCGAGCTGACCGAAGCCTCGGCGGTGGTCTCGGGCGGCCGCGGCACCAAGGGCGACTTCAAGCCCATCGAAGCGCTGGCCGACGTGCTGAACGCCGCGGTCGGAGCATCTCGCGCGGTGGTGGACGCGGGCTGGCAGCCCAACGACCTGCAGGTCGGACAGACCGGCAAGGTCGTGGCGCCCAAGCTCTACATCGCCGCGGGCATCTCCGGCGCCATCCAGCACCTGGCGGGCATGAAGGGCTCGAAGACCATCGTCGCCATCAACAAAGACGCCGAGGCGCCCATCTTCCAGGTGGCCGACTACGGCCTGGTGGCCGACCTGTTCAAGGCATTGCCCGAGCTGACGGAAGAAGTGAAGAAGCTGAAGTAATGGCCGGCGAGAACGCCGCAAGCGTGATGGAACGCCTCGGGGTCCAGCGCGTTCCGGTACCGGTGCCGTTTCCCGAGGCGGGCGGGCCGGCCAATATCTATGTGATTGAAGAGCGCGGCGGCGGCGTCGCGCTCTTCGACGCGGGCATCGGCACGCATGAAGGCCGCAAAGCCATTGAAGACGGCTTCAAAGCGCTGGGCCTCTCGCTGGGCGACGTGCGGCGCATCTTCGTCTCGCACGGGCATATCGATCACTATGGATATGCGCGGGCCGTGCAAGAGGCGAGCGGAGCGCCGGTCTTCGTGCACCCGCGCGATCACGACAAGGTCCTGGGGCACGACCGCACCGCCGAGCGATTGAAGCTCTACGAAGAGTATCTGCAAAAGTTGGGCGCTCCATTGGACTTATTGGAGCACGTCGGGATTCATTGGATGGACGCGCGGCGGATGGCGCGGCCGCTGGAGCAGGTCGAGGCGCTGCAGCCCGGAGAGAAGCTGTCGTTCGCGCGCTTCGACGCCGAGGTGATGCACTTGCCGGGGCACACGCCGGGGCTCGTCTGTTTATGGGCGTTCAACGAGCGCGTGCTCTTCTCGGACGACCACCTGCTCGAGCACGTCTCGCCCAATCCGCTGGTCGACTTAGAAGGCCAGCGCGAGCCGCGCCACAAAGCGCTGGTCGAGTATCTTCGCTCCATTCAAAGAGTGCGCGCTCTCGATGTGGCGCTGGTCGCGCCGGGGCACGCCGAGCCCTTCGCCGGCCACGTTGCCTTGATCGACAGGCTCCTGGGCTTCTACGTGAAGCGGCAGGAGAAGCTGGTTGGGTTGCTGCGTGCGGGTCCGCGCACGCCGGCGTCGCTCTCGGCCGATCTCTTCCCGCGCGTCCGGCCGCAGCACCTCTACCTGACCTTGTCCGAGACGATGGGCAACCTGGAAGTGATGGAAGAGCAGGGCGTCATCGCCCGCGCAGAACTTAAAGGCCAAATTCGTTTCGAGCTGGTCTAAGATCTCCGCTTCCGAGGTGCTTCGATGGTGGCGTGGACGCGGCGGCCGTG
>DATBAA010000124.1:0-3825 GCA_036271755.1 Myxococcales bacterium
TGACCAAGGATCTGGTGAGCGTCTTCCGCTCCGCCACCGACAAGGCCGGGCTCGACCTGCAAGTCACCGCGCCCAAGCTGTCGCAGCAGGTCTTCATCGATCGCGACATGTGGGAGAAGATCGTCTTCAACCTCGTCTCCAACGCGTTCAAGTTCACGCTCGAAGGCCAGATCGAAGTCTCGCTGGAGGAGCGCGGCGCGACCGTGCGGCTGGTCGTGCGCGACACCGGCAGCGGCGTGCCGGCCGCCGAGCTGCCGCACCTCTTCGAGCGCTTCCACCGCGTCGAGGGAACGCGCGGGCGCACGCACGAGGGCACCGGCATTGGCCTCGCGCTGGTGCAGGAGTTGGTGAAGCTGCACGGCGGCACCGTCGAAGCGGCGAGCGTGCTCGATCAAGGAACGACCTTCACCGTCACGCTGCCGCTGGGCAAGGAGCACTTGCCGGCCGATCGCATCCGCGCGCCGCGGGCCATGCTGGGCGCGCGCGGCGTCAATGCCTTCGTCGAAGAGGCGCTGCGCTGGCTGCCCGAGGAGCCCGTCGCGCCGCAAGAGCCGGTGGAGGCCACGAGCGAGCGGTCGCATGTGCTGCTGGCGGACGACAACGCCGACATGCGCGAGTACATCCGCAGGCTGCTGAGCCCGCGCTGGGACGTGACCACCGCTAGCAACGGCCGCGAGGCGCTGCAGGCCGTGGCGCGGCGCAAGCCGGACCTGATCATCACCGACGTGATGATGCCGGTGCTCGACGGCTTCGGCCTCTTGCAAGAGCTGCGGCTGGACGAGGGCGCGCGCAAGATCCCCGTGTTGATGCTCTCTGCCCGCGCGGGCGAGGAGTCTCGCGTGGAGGCGCTGGAGGCGGGCGCCACAGATTACCTGGTCAAGCCCTTCGCGGCGCGCGAGCTTCTGGCGCGGGTCGATTCTGTGCTGCTGCGCGGGCGCATCCAGTCGATCGAGGAGGCGCAGGCGCGGCGGCTGGAAGAGGTGTTCTCGCAGGCGCCGGTGGCCATCGCCATCTTGCGCGGGCCTGAGCACACGTACGAAATCGCCAACCCCAGCTACTTGGAAATGGTCGACCAGCGGCCGCTGACCGGAAAGACCATCCGCGAGGCGCTGCCGGAGCTCGCGGGCCAGGGCATCTACGAGATCCTCGACACGGCCTACGCCACCGGCGAGTCCTTTCGCGCGAACGCGTTGGAGGTGACTCTGCAGCGCGGCGGCATGCCGGTGAAGTGCGCCTTCGATCTCGTCTACCAGCCGATGTTCCACCAGGGCCAGATCGAGGGCATCGCGGTGGTGGCGTTCGAGGTCACAGAGCTCGCGCTGGCGCGGCGCGAGGCCGAGCTGGCCAACCGCGCCAAAGACGAATTCCTCGCCATGCTCGGGCACGAGCTGCGCAATCCGCTGGCGCCCATCTTGACCGCGCTGCAGCTGATGCGGCTGCGCGGGACGGTGGGCGGCGAGAAGGAGCGCGGCGTCATCGAGCGGCAGGTGAAGCACCTCGTGGCCATGGTCGACGACCTGCTCGACGTCTCGCGCGTGACGCGCGGGAAGATTGAATTGCGGCGCGCGCACGTCGAGCTTGCCGAGGTGGTGGCGCAGGCCATCGAGACCGCGAGTCCGCTCTTGGAGCAGCATCGCCACGTGCTCTCGGTGGCGGTTCCGCAGCACGGGCTCCTGGTGAACGCGGACGCGCCCCGGCTGGCGCAGGTGGCCGCGAACTTATTGACCAATGCCGCCAAATATACCCCCAATGGCGGGCGCGTCTGGGTCTCCGCGCAGGCCGACGGCGGTGAAGCGGTGCTGACCGTGCGCGACTCGGGCATCGGCATCGAGAAGGAGATGTTGGGCCGCATCTTCGAGCCCTTCACGCAGGAGCGGCAGGCGCTGGATCGTTCGCAGGGCGGCTTGGGCCTGGGCCTCGCCATCGTGCGCAGCCTGGTGTCGTTGCACGGCGGCAGCGTCTCGGCGCAGAGCGAGGGGCGCGAGAAGGGCACGCAGTTCATCGTCCGGCTGCCGCTCGCCTCGGGGCGGACCGAGACTCCTTCGCGCACGCAGCCCGTGGCGCCCACGGTTGCCGCCAGCGGCGCGCAGCGCATCTTGATCGTCGACGACAACGAGGACGCCGCGGAGATGCTGGCGGAGATGCTCTCGGCGGAGAGCTTCTCCGTCCGCTACGCGCTCGACGGACCGTCCGGGCTGTCGCTGGCGGCGGAGTTCAAGCCGGACGTCGCCATCCTGGACATCGGCCTGCCGGTGATGGACGGCTTCGAGCTGGCCTCGCGGTTTCTCGACAATCCGCTGCTGAAGCGGACGCGATTGATTGCGCTCACTGGCTATGGGCAGCCCGAGGATCGCGCGCGCTCGGCTGCGGCCGGCTTCGCGGCCCATCTGGTGAAGCCCGTGGATCGCGACAAGCTGCGCGCCGCCATCTCCGGGCTGTCGCGAAGCTGAACCATCAATCCTTGAACAGCCAGGTGCCGTCGTTCGCATTCACACCGATCTTGAGGGTGTTTCCCGTTCGGACCGCGCCCGTCAGCGACGGCAAAAAATCGGCGCAAGAGTCCCCGCTCTTCCGGCTCGGAATGTCCAATTCAATGACGGTCAGCCGATACACTCTCCACGTGCCCGTTGCCGCATCTCCGCCCTGGCCGCACCTCAGCGTGAGCTTGTTGTCCGAGCTCAGCACCATCGACATTTGCAGCTCTCCTCCCGTTCGATAGGAGCCGACGAGCTCTTTCTCGGTGACCTCGGCGACGATGTCCCAACACGAGCACGACAAGGCCGCGAAGACCACTGCAATCCCCGCTTTCATGTAGAAACGAACCCGCATGGCCAGCCTCGCACACGTCGCAGTTGGTCTCGCCGCCGGCCGGCCGGTGCTCTTCTGGCTGCTGGCTGTCGTGGTCGCAGTGAGCCACCCATTGCTCGACTCATTGACGGACGGCGGCCTGGGCGTCGCGCTCTTCTGGCCTTTCTCGAACGAGCGCTTCTTCGCGCCCTGGCGGCCGATCCCGGTGGCGCCCATCGGCGCCGGCATGCTCAGCGCCCGTGGCCTGCACGTGCTGCTCGTCGAGCTCCTCTGGAGCGCGCCACTCGTGATCTATGGGGCATTGCCACAGCGCAGCGTGCGCCAGGATCTTCGGTAGCCTCGGGCGCTCGTCTTTGCTGGGAATCAAATCGCCGTCGCGATATCCGAGCCGATCATAGAGCGACCCAGGCTGAATCTGGTCGATCTGCATGCCAGTCGCGACCCTATTGACCAGGTGCGGCCGGACCCGCGCGGCCACCGGCACCCTGAGGGCCCATGGCATCGCCTTGAAACTACCGTCGGGCAATGAAACCACCGCAAATGGTGAAGGAGGGACGGCGAGGGCATAGCCAGCTCCCAAGCCAAGACCAACCATGATCAGAAATCGCGTCATGCCGCCTGACAGAGCAATCTTTATGCCGTCAGCCCGCAGAGAGAGCGCGCCCGACTGGGACGGCGTTGCCCTGAAGGCCCGCCCGCCCGAAAGGTCGAGCGGCTACCCCAAAATGAGTAGCCGCGCCAAGGTTCTTTCTCGGGGAAGGGACATAGGATTGGAAGACGCCGAGCTGGTTGTGGTGGACAAACCGGCAATTGAGTTGTCAAAAAGACACGTCTCGCAGAAAGAGAAGCCGCGCTCAAGGTCCCTACCGCAACCTGTGCTGCCTGAGCCGCGCGATCCTACGAGTTGGGTGTTGAGCCGACTTTGGACGACTAGCCTGAGATGGTTGGACGCAAGTGGGGTCCAGCACATTTTCGGTTCGAGCAGCGGAGTCAGCGGACGACGGAGTTGAGGCGACG
>DATBAA010000125.1:0-2658 GCA_036271755.1 Myxococcales bacterium
GGGAAGTTTGGCATGCAGGTCGTGCACTTCTCGGTGCAGGGGAATCACTTGCACCTGATCGTCGAGGCAGACGGCAAAGATGCGCTTTCGCGGGCGATGAAAGGCCTCGCGGTGCGGGTCGCGGTCAGGCTCAATCAGCTCGCGGGCAGGCGCGGGACGGTCTTTGCGGATCGGTATCACGCGCACGTTCTCGCGACCCCGCGTGAGGCCGCGAACACGGTGCGGTACGTGCTCCAGAACTACAGGAAGCATTCGCGTGAGGAGTTGCCGGCGAGATGGAAGGACCCGTTCGCCTCCAGCCTCGAGGAGCCATTGCATGAGCCGAAGGTTTGGCTATTGCGCATCGGGTGGACGCGGGCGGCGGAGCTCAGGCTGGCGGCGCTCGTTGGGAGTGCGCGCTAGAAGCGTCGCCCGCGCGGCGGCCGCGTCATCCCTTCGATTGCTGGGCGTCCTCCAGCGAGTCGGCGTGGCGGTGCACCAGCTTCCAGACGTTCTCCTCGCGGCGGAACACCTCGGTCACGCGCAGGTTGAAGCGCACCGCGCCAGGCTTGCCCTTCAGGCGTGCGTTCGCGCGCTGGAAGCCCGTCCACCAGCCGATGCCCTGGCTGGCGTCCATCTGCAAAATTTCGAAGTGGCCTTCGCCGCCTTTGTCGAAGGCCGCGGCGTCTTTCACGTAGCCCTCGGCCACCGCGACCGCGCCGTTCTTCGCGCCGCCGCCGGGGCCGAAGAACGTCGCGGGGTCGCGCATGGTGGTCATCTGCCGCAGCGGCAAAGGGTCGCCCTGCGTATAGGCGGCCGCCGCCTTCTCCCGCTCCTTCATGAACTTGCGGAAATCTTCCTGCTCGTTGGCCATCGCGGGTCTCCTTGAGAGCGAAACGTGCAAACGAGGCCTCTGTACGTCAACCGAAGAACACCTCGGCAACCGAGAAGAAGGCGTCGTCCACCGTCTTGAGCCTGGCCGTGGCTTCGGCGAGCGGCACCGAGACGATCTGGGTGCCGCGGAGCGACGCCATCTTGCCCCACTCCTTGCGGGCCACCATGTCCGCCGCGTGCACGCCGAAGCGGGTGCCGAGCACGCGGTCGAACGCGCTGGGCGTGCCGCCGCGCTGGATGTGCCCCAACACGGTGGAGCGCGTCTCGAAGCCGGTCTTCTTCTCGATCAGGTCCGCGATCTGCTGGCCGATGCCGCCCAGGCGGATGTGGCCGAACTCGTCGAGCTTCTCGTTCATGGTCGACTCGCCAGAGCCCAGCTTGGCGCCCTCGGCCACCACCACGATGGAGAACTTCACGCCGCGCGCGCGGTGCCGCCGCTGGATGTGCTCGCAGACGTTGTCGATGTTGATGGGACGCTCGGGAATGAGGATCACGTCGGCGCCGCCGGCGATGCCAGAGTGCGTGGCGATCCAGCCGGCGTGGCGGCCCATCACCTCGCAGACGATGACGCGGTTGTGCGACTCTGCCGTGGTGTGCAGCCGGTCGATGGCCTCGGTGGCGATCTGCACCGCGGTGTCGAAGCCGAACGTGAGATCGGTGCCCGACAAGTCGTTGTCGATGGTCTTGGGCACGCCCACCACGTTGACGCCCATGGTCGACAACTTCGTCGCCACGCCCAGCGTGTCCTCGCCGCCGATGGCCACTACCGCGCCTACGTTCAAAGCCTTGAGGTTCTTCTGCACCGCCTCGGCGCCGCCCGGCTTCTTGAACGGATTCGTCCTCGACGTGCCGAGGATGGTGCCGCCCAGGTGCAGGATGCCGCTGGTGGCCTCGCGCGTGAGGCGATCGTGCAGCGGCGGATCGAGCAGGCCGCGCCAGCCTTCGCGCACGCCCATCACTTCCAAGCCATGTTGCTCGCCGCGACGGACCACAGCGCGAATCACCGCGTTGAGCCCGGGGCAGTCGCCTCCACCCGTCAAGACCGCGATCTTCATGGGCGGATGAACAGCGCTTCGCGGGCCCGGCGTCAAGAATCGAGCGGCCGCTCCGTGATCATTTGTACGGGTCCGAGAAAGAGGTGCTTCTCGTCGTAAGGCTGCTGCTTGCCCGCCTTGCCGGCCGGCCGCTCGAGCCACTGGCGCGCCACCACCTCGCCGTCGTGGCCCAGGCCGGAGAGCAGCGCGGGATCGCCCGTGCTCAGGTAGCGCTTCACCAGCGGCTTCAAGAGCGCCTTGAACTTTCCCTGCGGCATGGCGGCGTGGCGGCGGCCGTGGTGCAGCTCGCCGTCGAAAACGTCTGAGACATGGAGCAGCTCGTGCAGCAGCGTCTCCACCCGCTGTTCGGGCGAGGAGGCGCGAAAGAAGAGCGGGCGCAAGGTCACGCAATAGAGGACCTTGCGGCCTTTGAGCGACACCTGTGCGCTGCCCAGCGGCTTGATGGTCGCGCGTGAGCCCCGCCGCGCTTCGCCTGCGATGAAGAGGATCCGCGCGGCTTTGATGTGGGATAGTTCGGGTAGCTTCTTTGCCATGTCGGCCACGACCCGACGGCACAAGAGCGTGGCGTTTGGTCGCGGTACCCGCCTTGCGCGAAGCGTTCCCAAGCGGGGGGAAACCTAACATGGCACATGCTAAAGTCTCTCCTCGTGAGCGAGCAGAATTATTGGGTACGCACGGAACACGGACGCGTCTGGGGCCCTTACACGCTCGACAAGCTCGAGCGGCTGCG
>DATBAA010000126.1:0-3420 GCA_036271755.1 Myxococcales bacterium
CGCGCGCCGACACGCCCGAGTCGGTGACCTGCCCGGTCGAGCCCGACAAGCCCTTCTCGATCTCGTCCAGCCAGAGCACGGTCGGCGCCACGCTCTCGGCCACGTTGATGGCGCGCCGCAAGTTCTCCTCGGACGAGCCGATGAAGGACGAGAAGATGCGCCCCAGATCGAGTCGCAAGAGCGGCAGCGCCCACTGGTTGGCGATGGCCTTCGCGGTCAGGCTCTTGCCGCAGCCTTGCACGCCCAGCAGCAGAACGCCTTTGGGCGCCGGCAGGCCGAAGCCGCGCGCGGACTCTCCAAACGCGCTGCTGCGGTTGTCGAGCCAGCGCTTCAGGTCGCCCATGCCGCCGACGTGGCGCAAGTCTTCGTCGACGTTGACGAACTCGAGGAGCCCGCTCTTGCGCACCACCTGCCGCTTCTCCTCCAGCACCAGCCGGATGTCGTTCTTGTCGAGCACGCCGTCGTTGGCGATGGCCTTGGCAAAGGCGTTCTCCGCCTCGGAGAGCGTCAGTCCCTGCGCGGCCTTGATCAGCTGCTCGGCCTGCTCGCGCGTCAGGTTCACGGTCGCCTTGTTGCCCTGCCGGACCACCGCGATGATCTCGCGCAGCAGTTGCAGCAGGTCGCGAAAGGACGGCAGCGGCACGTCCAGCACCGAGACGTCCTTCTCCAGCTCGAGCGGGATCTTCAGCGTCGGCGAGAGCAGGATCACGGTCGTGAAGGTGGACTTGAGGTCCTGCGCCAGCTCGCGCAGCGCGCGCACCACCGTAGGCACGTCGAGGTGCGCGTGCAGGTCCTTCATCACCACCAGGGACGGCTCGGTCAGCCGCGCCACGGCGTTGAAGGCCTCGACGGGGTCTCGCGTCTGCTCGCCGATGGCCACATGGCGCGGCCCCACCTGGCGCCGCAGCCCGCGCGTGATCGACCAGGTGTAGAGCGACTTGCCGTGCGTCTGCGCCACGTCCGACAAGATGCCGTCGAGCCGCTGCTCCTCCCAGCTCACCAGGTAGACCAGCGGGTAGCGGGCGCGGATGAGCGTGTCGAGATCGGAGACGAACTTGGGCGTGCCGGCCGGCGCGGCCTCTAACGTCTCCATGCTTTCGAGCTTACCCCAATGCGGCGGCGGCGCGGCGCAGTCGTGCGGCAGCCTCTTCGACCTTCGCGAGCGGGAAGTCCAGGTGGGTGACGGCGCGGATGCGCGTGGCGCTGACGGCGCCCATCAGCACGCCCTCCTTGCGGGCCGCGTCGATGAGCCTGGCCGCGTCGGGCACGTCGGCCAGAAGAATATTCGTCTGGGGGGCGTGCCAGGCGAGCGGAACTTGTTGGGTCAGCTTGCGAGCGGACTCATGATCCTCGCTCATGCGCTGGATGTTGTGATCGAGCGCGTAGATGCCCGCGGCGGCGAAGATGCCCGCCTGGCGCAGTCCGCCGCCGACGCGCTTGCGCAGCCGCTTGAGCTGCGTGATGCGGCTGCGCGTGCCGGCCACCACCGAGCCCGCCGGCGCGCCCAGGCCCTTGCTCAAGCAGACGCTGATGCTGTCTGCCTTCTCGCACCAGCGCGACAGGCCAATCTCGCTGGCGACGTGCGCGTTCCAGAGGCGCGCGCCGTCCAGGTGCACCGCGAGGCCCGCCGCTTTGGCGACGTCCGCCACCGCCTCCATCTGCGAAAGCGGCCAGATGGAGCCGCCGCCGCGGTTGTGCGTGTTCTCGATGGCCACGACCTTCTGGTGCGGATCGTGGTCGCCGTGCGACATGCGGATGACGGCCTTCAAGGCCTCGGGCGTGAAGATGCCGCGCGGGCCGTCGATGACCAGGCTCTGGGCGCTCCACAGCGCAGAGATGGCGCCGCCCTCGTAGTTGACCACGTGGCAGCCGCGCTCGCAGATGATCTCTTCGCCGGCGCCCACGAACGAGCCGATGGCGATCTGGTTTGCCATGGTGCCCGTCGGCACCCAGATGGCGGCTTCCTTGCCCAGCATGGCCGCGACGCGCTCTTGCAGTGCGTTGACGGTGGGGTCTTCGCCGTAGACGTCATCGCCCACTTCGGCCTGCGCCATGGCCTTGCGCATTCCGGGGGAGGGTTTGGTGACGGTGTCGCTGCGCAGGTCGATGAGGTCCATGAGGCCGCCCATGATAGACGGACCGCGATGCCTCGGGAAACGAAAGCGCAGCGGGCCGTCCGATTCGGGCAGATTGTACAAGACCTCGAGCGGGCCATGCCCGAGGCGAAGATTGCCCTGGAATATCAGGATGAACTGGAGCTGCTGGTCTCGGTGATGCTCTCCGCCCAGTGCACCGACGCGGTGGTGAACACCGTCACGCCGGCGCTCTTCAAGAAGCATCCGACCGCCGGCCACTACGCCCGGAGCACGCCCGAGAAGCTCGGCGAGCTGATCAAGCGCGTCGGGCTCTGGCGGGGCAAGGCGAAGAACCTGCACGCGGCGATGGTCACCATCGAGCGGGACCACGGCGGGAAGATTCCGCGATCTCGCGAAGCGCTCAGAGAGCTTCCGGGCGTTGGCTGGAAGACCGCCGGAGTCGTCGTCAACCACGCCTTCGGAACGCCCGCGCTGCCGGTCGACACCCACGTCGGCCGCATCGCCCGCCGCCTGGGGCTGACGCGCCACGAAGACCCCGACAAGGTCGAAGCCGACCTGACCGCGCTCCTGCCCGAGAAGCTCTGGGGCCGCGCCCACCAGCTGATGATCTGGCACGGCCGCCGCACCTGCGAGTCGCGCAAGCCCCACTGCTCCCGCTGCCCGGTCGAAACGCTCTGCCCGAGGCGGGGCGTCAAGGAGAGCGACTGACGTTAGTTCAGCTGGACGGCGGTGGAACGGAGCAGATCGGCCAGGCGGCTGGGGTCGACGGGCTTGATGAGATGCAAATCGAAGCCCGCGGCGATGGCCTGGGTCCGCTGCTCTTCCGACCCATAGCCGGTCAGCGCGATCAGCCGGATGCGCCGCCCGCGCTCGTCCGCGCGGATGCGGCGAGCGACCTCCAGGCCGTCGATGCCGGGCATACCGATGTCGATCAGCGCGATCTCCGGCTGCTGTTCCAAAGCCATCTCGACGCCCGCGTAGCCGTCGCGCGCCGCTTCGACCGAGTGCCCCCAGGCCTCGCAGAGCTCGCGCAGGGTGTCGCGGACGTCGACGTGGTCATCGACGATGAGGATGCGCCGCGCGACATTGTCGCCGGCCACCTCACTGCCGGGGACGTCCGCGGAGAGCGCCGAAGCCATCGACGGCAGCCGCACCTCGAACTCGCTGCCCAGATCTTTGCCCGGGCTGCGCGCCGTCACCGAGCCGCCGTGCAGCTCCACCAGCGTGCGCACCAATGTGAGGCCGATGCCGAGGCCGCCGCTGGCCCGCGCGAACGACTGGTCCACTTGGAAGAAGAGCGAGAAGACGTTGGGCACCGCGTCGG
>DATBAA010000127.1:0-7225 GCA_036271755.1 Myxococcales bacterium
CGCGACGACACCTGGGCGAACCGGAAGCCTGAACGGTGACAGCTGCAGGCTGAACGCCGCGTCGTACTCGAAGAGCACCTCGCGATCCTTCGACGCCAGCCGGCCGACCCTGACGGCGCGACCCTCTTCCGGCTCGTAGAAAACATTCAAGACGCGGGCGGGCTTCATTTGCGCTTCCGGATGCGCTTGCGCTCCAGAGGCCGAGCCAAGGCTTCGTCGATGGTCTGGTACTTCGGCGGCGCGAAGAGGCTGCCGAAAGCCTCGTCCGCGCCGAGCGCCAGGGCGATGCGCAGCACGTTCTCCATCGAAGCCCTCCCCGTCCGCTCGAAGCGCATGACGGTCCCCAGGCTCACGCCTGCCCTGGCCGCGATCTCGCGCTGCTGCGCCTGGCGCATGATCCGCAAAGCCCGCGCCCGGCCTCCCAGCGCGCTCAGCCGTGCGGTGTAAGAGTCCATTTATAGATTCTTATCACCAATATTCAAGCTTTAGAACCTGTTTTTGCTACTTTACGATATCGCAGGACCACGCGACTGGATCTGCTCAGAAGTCTTTGGTGTAGAGCACCGAGATGTCGCTGTTGCGGTCGCCCACCGTCGCCTCCGCCGCCACCGACTTGCTGATCCCGTACTCGATGCGGCCCTCGCTGGTGTTCTCGTTGGGCGCGGTGGTGAGGCGCTGCTTGTAGCCGATGAAGATGTGGTCGCCGATGTACTTGCCCACCGACGCCTCGCTGACGCCCGACGAGCCGGTCTCGATGGTGAGCACGTCCACCGGCAGCACGCTGGCCAGCTCCTTGCGCACCTGTCCGAAGAGCAGGCTGCCCAGCACGCTGGTGGCCGCGCCCGACAGGTCGACGCCGCCGCCAGACTGCGTGGCCCGGCCCTGGATGCGGCCGGTGGCGAGGAAGAAGGCGATGGCGTCCTGATCCATGGCCGGGTTCGAGGTCATGTCCAACTTCGGATCAGTGGCGGTGCCCGAGACGGTGATGGTGACGTTGGCCTGCGGGTTCTCGTAGAGCGCCTTCACCTCCAGCTCGGGGTCGGCGATGTCGCCGCCGGTCTCGGTGATCTTGGCGTCGACGATGGTGAAGCGCCGGCCCAGGGCGTTGAACGAGCCGTTGGGCACGTGGATGGTGCCGTCGGCCGTCGGGTCGTCGGGGTGCTGCGCGTCGTAGTCGAAGGTCAGGTTGCTCTCGACCGGAAACTCGAAGTCCTCCGCCTTGACGTAGAGGTGCTTGATCTCGAGCTTGGCGTGCGCGCGGAAGCCGGCGTTCTTCTCCGCCTCGGCCTCCTCGTCCTCGGGCTTCTCGCCCACCCGGTGCTCCTTCTGCCCGGGCTCGACGATGAAGATGTCGTCGTTGGGCTTGAGCTTGGGCAGCTTCTTGTCGGGCAGCGCGCCGATGACGATGCGCGCTTCGGGGATCTTGGCGTTGGCGTGGAGGAGGCCATCGGAGTAGTCGCCGAAGAGATCGACCTCCGCCGTGACGTCGGCGCGCGCCTCGCCAGCCTGGCGCACCGGCACCGCGCCGGCCTTCTTCGCCGACCCGTCGGGGTTCTTGCGATTCTTCACCGACTCGGCGTCGCCCAGGTGGATCTCGCCGCTGAACTCGTACGAGTCTGCCGCCGCCGGATCGTCGTTCACCTTGCGCGAGGCGACCAGCACGGTGCTGAAGGTGCCCGGGCCGGTGCTGCCGGTGATGCGATCGATCACCACCTCTTTGGGCGAGAAGGTCGCGTCCATGCCGACGTCGTCGTAGACGCCCTGCCCCACTACGTCGAAGAGCGCGCTCTTGAGGTGCAGCTCGCCGGTGGGCAGCGCCTTCAGCGGCGGACCCGAGGCCTTCACGTCCATGTCGAGCTTGCCACCCGCGCGGCGCACGCCCGGAGCAAGGCCGGAGAGGAAGGCCAGGTCGAGCTGCCTCGCCTTCACCTCGGCGTCGAGGTGGCCGTTGATGATCGAATCGGCGCCGCTCGCGAGGAGGGTCCGGCCGCCCAGATCGGCCTTGAGCTTCGCGTGCGCGAGGAAGTTGCCGCCGCCCGGAGGATCGACACCCAGGTGGACCAGCGCGCCCGCCGAGTCCGCCTCGACATAGAAGTCCGCCGACCCCAGGTGCTTCTCCTTCGAGGCCAGATCCTTGAGCGCGATCTGTCCCTTGAGCTGCGGCCGCGCGGCGGTGCCGGCGAGCGCGATGTGGCCGGTGAGGCGGCCTTCCGCTACGTCGTTGCGGCCGGCCAGCTGCGAGGCGCGGGCGATGGGCAGGCCGGGAATATCGAGCGCGAAGGTGACCTGCCGGTCGAGCAGCGGGCCGATGGCGCTCTCGTCCTTGCGCCGCTGCGCCAGCTCCACCAGCTCCGCTCCGGAGAGCGCGGCGCCGGCGTTGACGGTGGCCACCACGTCTCCCTGCGACTGCGCGCCAAAGGTCAGCTTCACCTTCGGCCCGACGTCGAGCTGCCCCTGGAAGCCCAGCCCGTGCAGCCGGCCGACGCTGACGCTCTCTCCGGCGGTGACGACTTGCAGCGTGGGGTTCAGCGGCGTGCCGCCCAGCTTGCCGGTGAGGTTGACGGTGCCCGCGCTTCCCTCCGGCAGCAGGTGCGACTTCACCAGCCGCGCCAGGTCGAGCTGCGTGATCACCACCGTGGCGTTGAGCGTGCGATGGATCGCGTCCTGCGAGTAGGTCTTCTCGCGCAGCGCCCGCCGCAGCTCGAAGGGAGCCCCCGCGGTAAAGCCCAGCGCAGGCACGTCGCCCAGGGTGACGGTGCCGTCCAGCGCCACCTGGTTCTTGTCGAGCAACACGCCGGTGCGGACGCCGATGTCCTGGATCTGCTCGGTGCCCAGCTTCTGCGCGTCGAGCGTGACGGTGGCCCGCGGAGCGCCCAGCGTGCCGCGCGCCACCAGCGTCAGCGCGACCTCTCCCCGCGCCTTCTGCTCCTGCAGCTTGGGGATCTTCAGCGCGTCAGCCAGCTTGCCGATGTCGACCGGATCGAGGTGCGCGTCGAGCTGTAGCGGCGTCGAGTCGGGCAGCTTGGCGAAGCTGGTGACAGGCACCTCGCCGTTCCAGGTGAAGCGCAACAGGCGCCCGGAGGTGACCTCGCCTTCGGTCTTGAGCTTGCTGTCGTGGACGTGGCCGTGCACCTGCGCATCGATAGAGAGATCGCCCGCCGGCCGCGCACCCGCCGAAGAGACGCCCAGCTTCACGTCGACGTCCGGATTGGCGCGCGGGCCGCTCACGACCGCGTTGAGATCGACCAGCCCGTGCAGCGCCAGATCCTTGGGCAACGCGAATGAGGGCAGGAACGCGAGGTCGAGCTTGGAGACCTGCGCCTGCGCGTCGATGCGTCCCGGCGGCTGCTGGATCTTTGCCTGGAGCCCGATGCTGCCGTGGTCGCCCGTCAGCTGGATGGGCTCGACGACGATCTCGTCGCGGAAGTGCACGCTGGCCGGCTTCGCCAGCTTCAGCTGGTTGCCGGGGTAGCTGATGATGAAGTTCGACAGCTCGACGCCGTCCTTGTCGTCGTCGATGGCCGCGTCGCCCGCGATCTGCAGATTGCCGCCTTGCACCCCCGCACCGATGCGCAGGTGCGCCAGGGGCCACTCGAGGTTCATGGCGATCTTCGGCGCGCCCATGTCGATGGACCCGGCGACGATGCGCTGGGCCGCGATGGTGAGCGCGCCGCTGGGCGTCTCGATCTTGCCGTGCAGCTCGCCGTCGACCGCGAGGCCGTTGATGGCCAACGTCGGGCCGAAGCGGAAGCTGGGCGCGCGCAGGTGCAGATTGGCATCCGGCCGCGTCGCCGAGCCGGTGAGGTGCGCGCCCAGATGCAGCGATCCCGCGATGGGCGTCGGCTTCTGCCGCGTCAGCACTCCAACCGCCTTGCCCACCGCCGCCAGATCGGGCGCGTCGACCAGCAGATCGAGCTTGAGCGCATCGAACGCGGCTTCTCCATGCGCCTGCACCTTGAGGCCCAGCGCGGTGGCGGTGAAGGCCTTCACCAGGCCCTGGCGGCCCTTCACGCTGGCCGAGAGATCCGCGGCGATGGCGCCCATGCGGTCCACCTGCGCCGGCCCCACGTGGATGACGCCTTCGAGGTCTCCCTGGACGCCGTGCTTGTCGAACTGCGGCGTGCCCTTGCCGTGCAGCGAGGCCCGGGCGGTGATGTCGCCGTGCGGGGCCAGCGCGGTGGCGGCGCCCGGATCGAGCTTCTCGATCATCAGCTGCAAATCCCAGGCGGGCTCCTTCTCTAATGTAGCGGTCGCCTTCGCCTGGACCTTGCCCTTGGGCAGATCGAGGTGCAGCTCCACCTGCCCGCTCTTCCCGTCGCTCTTGGCAATGGCAGACCCGCGGACGACCCCGGCCAGCAGCGGCGGGCCGTCGCGGGGAGGCATCATCGTCTCGAGATCCTTCGGATTCACGACCAGGTCGGTGACGTGCAGCTCGCCCGCGTTCTTGGCGATGTCCCACGACCCCGAGGCCGTCAGGCCGCTCTGGCCCAGCTTGAGCTTCAAGTTGTTGATGGTGGCGACGCCCGTCGCGGCCGCGCCTTTGATGGTGGCGTCGAGCTCGAGGGCGACCGGCTCCTTGCCCGGCGCCGCCAGCTGCCCTTGCAGCTTCAGCTTCGCTGCCGCCGCGTCTGCCGCGTAGAGCGCGTGCGCGTCGGAGATGTCCAGGTCGTTCAAAGCGAACGTGGCCTCCGCCCCGAGCGCGGGCCGCATCGCCACCGACCCGCCGCGCAGCTTCAGATCCTTCACGTCGATGACCCAGACGAAAGGCTCGCCGGCCTTCTCCTTGGGCTGCAGCTCGGCCTTCTTGGCGGCGATGGCGCGCGAGAGCGTGGTGTCCTTGGTGCCCGGAATGGCCGCGACCTCCAGCCACGGCTTCACCAGCTCGACCTCCGTCAGCTCGATGCGGTGGGCCTTCAACGCCAGCGGGGAGACCGAGATACACGCCCGCTCGGCCGCCGCCACCTTGTGATTCTCCGGATCGCGCAGCTCGACGTTGTCCACGCAGACATGGAGAAAGCCGCGGATCTGGATGCCCTTGACCTTGAGATCGCCTGCGATCGAGTTGCGCGCCTCGTTGGCGACGAACCTTCCCAGCTCCTCGGCGCCGTTGCCCGTGTGCAGCCAGACGAGCCCAGCGCCGATCGCCAGCAGAAGGAAGGCGAGCACGGCCAGGCCGACGATGACGGCCAGCCGCGCGATCCGCCGCCACAGCGGCTTCACCTTCGCGGCGGCGGCGGGCGGACGGGGCGCGGGCGCCTCAGACTGCACGGGTTCTGGCGGATGCTCGCTCACGTCTCGGGGAATCTAGGCGCTTGGCGGTCCCGGTGCATCAGAAGGCCTCGCCGAGAGTGACGTGGAAGGCGTAGCGGCTCATCGAGATACAGCCGCGGTCGCCGTCCGGGCAGTTGGCGCTGACTCGCGTGGGCAGGATGATGGGCACCGTCTGGCCGGTGACCTTGTTCACGCCGTCGACCTCCTGCGTGATCGTCGTCTGCGGGTTCGCGATGTACGCCACGTCCAGCCGGATGGCGCCGAAGGCGGTGATGTAGCGCAGGCCCAGGCCCGGCGAGACCTCTAGCGGACCGTGCTGCAGCGGCTTGCTCCAGACGTCGTTGGAGACGCGGCTGGCGTCGACGAACGGCACGATGCCCAGGTGGTTCAAGATGTAGTCGGCCTTGAGCCGCACCTCGAAGGAGAAGAGCAGCGCCGTCTTGCCGCCCACCGACACCGTCTGCGTCGCGAAGGGCTGCTCGCAAGGGAACGGACCCGCGGTGCAGGTGGGCGTCGCGCCCAGCTTGGGGCTCTGCTGCAGCGGCGAGTAGCCGCGCTGGTCGTTCTGGCCGCCGAAGGCGAAGCGCTGCGTGAAGGGGCTGGCGCCGTTGTCGCCTTCGGTGATGAGCGCGCCATACTCCGCCCGTCCCGCCAGCACGACGAAGCGGCCGAGGGGCAAGAAATAGCGGACCTCGGGGTTGATGCGGAAGTAGTTGAAGGCCGTGGTGGCCGTCTTCGAGAGGCCCTTGATGGTCTGCTGGATGCTGATGGTGCCGTAGAAGCCCTTGGTGGTCTCGATGGCGTTGTTGCGGCCGTCATAGGTGTAGCGCAGCTCGGGGTACGTCACCGTGCAGGCCGCGGGGCAGTCGTTGAAGATGGCCGCGTTGGTGCCGGCAGTGGTGATGACCGAGGAGAGATCGGTGCCCTCCAGGTTGACCAGGAAGTAGCGCACCAGGTTCATCGACGGCGCGATCGAGTGGCGCCCGTACCGGTAGAGGAGGCCCGCCCGCAGCGCGAACTGATCGTAGGAGTAGCCGCCCTGCACCTCGCGGTCGAACTCGGCGCGATTCACCGAATCGAGGCCAGGCGTGAAGATGTTGGGAATGGTCACCACCGCGCTGTTCTCGGAGGTGATGCCCGACTGATCGGGCTTGTAGTCGAACGGACTGTTCACGAACGCGTAGCCGACGGTGCTGGAGAGCTCCAGCCGCCGCAGCCCGCCCAGGAGCGATCGATTGGTGTACTCGCCGTGCAGCCGCGGCAGCACCCAGCGCTCGTCCTCGGCCGAGCCGCCGATGCCGAAGCGGAAGGTCTGGAAGGGCGCCTCGCGGACGTTCACCCGCAGGCCGGCGATGGGGTCGTCTCCCAGCGGCTCCAGCCCCACGCGCACGCCCGAGAAGGTGCCCAGGTTGTAGACGCGCTGCTGCGCCAGCGCGACGGTCTCGGGGCTGTAGCGCATGCCGGGCGTGATGCCGGTGGCGAAGGTGATCTCCTTGGAGGAGATGCGCCGGTTGCCGCTGACCGTCACCTTGCCGAACTTGAAGCGCTCGCCAGGGTCGGCGGTGAAGATGATGTGCGCGGTCGCGTCCTGGATGTTCACCTCGACCTTGCCGTCGACGTCGGCCTGCGCGAAGCCGCGCTCCTTCAGCTGCAGCTGCATCACGTCCTTGGCTTTTTCGTACGTGTCCTCGTCGAACCAATCGCCGGGGTGGATGGGCAGCTCCGCGTCGATGCGGTGCTGCTCCTTCTGCGTCAGCTTGTCCATGCCCTCGAAGTCCTGCTTGCTGACCTTGGTGCGCTTGCCCTCCTCGATCTTGATGTGCAGCGTGACGCGGCCCTTGTCGTCGGCGGTGTCCTTGATCTCGACGATCTTGGCTTCGAAGAATCCCTTCATCTGATACCAGCGGAGGAGGCGCTTCTGATCGATCTCGAACAGATCGGCGTCGTAGTAGCG
>DATBAA010000128.1:0-5282 GCA_036271755.1 Myxococcales bacterium
ACCGCGCCCAACCCGTCCGAGAGCCAGGGCCTGCAGTTCTTGAAGCGCAACGCCGGCGGATTTCTCGGCACCGGCTACAAATCAAAGTCTGGATTGCCGGTGATCAACATTCCCGGCTGCCCCGCGCACCCCGACTGGATCACGCAGATCGTCGTCGCGGTGGCCACCGGACGCGGCGGCGAGATCGCGCTGGACGACCTGCAGCGGCCGAAGACCTTCTTCACGACGTTCACCCAGACGGGCTGCACGCGAAACATGCACTTTGCGTACAAAGTCTCGGCCACCGAGTTCGGCCAGCGCAAAGGTTGCCTCTTCTATGATCTGGGCTGCCGCGGGCCCATGACTCACTCGCCCTGCAATCGAATCTTATGGAACCGGCAGTCGTCGAAGACGCGCGCCGGCATGCCTTGCCTGGGCTGCACCGAGCCCGAGTTTCCCTTCTTCGAGCTGATGCCCGGAACCGTCTTCAAGACGCAGACGGTGATGGGGATTCCCAAAGAGATGCCCAAGGGCGTGGACAAGACCGGCTACGTCAAGCTCTCCGCGGCGGGCAAGCAGGCCGCGCCCAAGTGGGCCGAAGAAGACATCTTCGTCGTTTAGCCGCGCCCGCCGGAGGCGGGATAACGGCTAAGTTTTGGTTTTCTACCTTTCCGAATTTCGAAAGAGAGCGCAAATGCCCGGAACCGCCGTGCAGACCCTCGACATTTCGCCCGTCGGCCGCGTCGAAGGAGACCTCGACGTCCGCGTCGAGATCGAGAATGGCGCCGTCAAGAACGCCTGGACCTCGGCCGAGCTCTTTCGCGGCTTCGAGGTCATCTTGCGCGACAAGGATCCGCAGGCCGGCCTCGTGGTCACGCCCCGCGCCTGCGGCATCTGCGGCGCCTCGCATTTGACCTGCGCGGCCTGGGCGCTGGACACGGCCTGGAAGACCACCGTGCCGCGCAACGCCATCCTCGCGCGCAACCTGGGCCAGATCGTCGAATCGCTGCAGAGCCTGCCGCGGCACCATTACGGGCTCTTCATGATCGATTACACCAACAAGGCCTATTCGAAGTCGAAGTATTACGACGAGGCCTGCAAACGGTATGCGCCCTTCACCGGCACCAACTATGAGGTGGGCGTCACCATCTCGGGCAGGCCGGTGGAGATCTACGCGCTGCTCGGCGGTCAGTGGCCGCACTCCAGCTACATGGTGCCGGGCGGCGTCATGTGCGCGCCGACGCTGACCGACGTCACTCGCGCCTGGTCCATCTTGGAGCACTTCCGGCGCAACTGGATCGAGCCCATGTGGCTGGGCTGCAGCATGGAGCGCTACGAGCAGATCAAATCGCTGGACGACTTCGAAGCGTGGCTCGCCGAGAAGCCCGAGCACGCGAGCAGCGACCTGGGAATGTTCTGGAACATGAGCAAGGACATCGGCCTCGACAAGTACGGCGCGGGCCACAAGAAGTACGTCAGCTGGGGTTACCTGCCGCACGAGGACAAGTACCAGAAGCCCACCATCGACGGCCGCAACGCCGCGCTGATCATGAAGAGCGGCGTCTTCGACGGCGTGGCCGGCACGCACAAGCTGATGGACCAGATCAACACGCGCGAAGACACCAGGCACGCCTGGTACGACGAGGGCCAGCCGCTGCACCCGTTCGACCGCACCACCAAGCCCACGCAGAAGAACGCCATGGATCACAACGGCAAGTACTCGTGGGCCACGGCGGTCTCGCACATGCAGGACGGCCGGCTCGAGGCGGGTCCGCTGGCGCGGCA
This sequence comes from Myxococcales bacterium, assembly GCA_036271755.1. Classification (GTDB taxonomy): domain Bacteria; phylum Myxococcota; class Myxococcia; order Myxococcales; family 40CM-4-68-19; genus 40CM-4-68-19. The sequence continues at coordinate 1,765 of DATBAA010000128.1, forward strand.
GCTGGTGGCCGGCGGCAAGCACGGCGAGAGCTGGCAGCACTACGACCCGCTCGTGCTCGACATGTGGAAGAGGCAGGGCGGCGCCAGCGTGATGCTGCGCCACTTCGCCCGCATGCACGAGCTCTGCAAGCTCTATCGCGAGTCGGAGCGCATCCTCCGCGAGCTCAAGCTGAGCGACCCCTGGTACATCAAGCCCACCGAGAAGGACGGGCGCGGCTGGGGAGCCACCGAAGCCATCCGCGGCGCGCTCTGCCACTGGATTGAAGTCCAGAACGGCAAGATTAAAAATTACCAGATCATCGCGCCCACCACCTGGAACGTCGGCCCGCGCACCACCGACGGCATCCGCGGCCCCATCGAGGAGGCCTTGATGAACATTCCCATCAAGAACCCGTCCGATCCGGTAGAAGTGGGTCACGTCTGCCGGTCGTACGACTCGTGCCTCGTGTGCACGGTGCACGCGTACGATGCGAAGACGGGGAAAGAGCTGGCTCGCTTCCGTACCGCCTGAACGCCGACCGGGGGTCCGTCGATGAATGGGAGCGAGAAAGACAGCGCGACGCTCCAGACCATTGCCGGCATGCTGGCCGGTGGCCTGAAGACGCAGACCGAGCCGTTTCCCGAGACGACCCAGGTGTTCAACGAGATCCTCGTGCAGCTGCGCGAGCTGCCGGCGGGCGATCTGCAGGGCAAGCTCGTCATCGGCGGCTTTCTCGACAAACCGTACGGCCCCGATCAACAGCGCTGCATGGAGTGCATGTATTTCCTCGTGCACCGCAAGTGGTGCGACCTGCCCGAGCTGGCGGTGCCGGTCGAGCCCGACTGGTGGTGCAGACTCTGGCGGATTTGATGATCGCCATCATCGGCTGCGGCAACCTGAACCGCTCCGACGACGGCGTTGGCATCGAGGTCATTCGCGGGCTCGAGCCGTCCGACCAGGTGAAGCTGCTCGACGCCGGCACCGACGGCATGGCGGTGATGTTCGGCGCCCGCGGCTGCACGACGCTCATCGTGGTCGACAGCTGCCGCACCGGCTCCGAGCCAGGCAGCATCTTCGAGGTGCCCGGCGCAGAGCTGGCCAAGGTCCACGAAGCGCAGCTCAACCTGCACGCCTTTCGCTGGGACAATGCGCTCTATGCGGGGAAGAAGATCTTTCGCGAGCAGTTTCCGGGCGACGTGGTGGTGCTGCTCATCGAAGGACGCTCGTTCGACTTGAACCTTGGACTCTGCGCGGAGGTGGCGGCGGCCCGGGACAAGGTGCGGGCTCGTATCAAAGCTTTAATCGCCGAGCGGCTATCAACTTAGTTTGCATGATGCATAGCGACTAGACACCTCGGGCGCGAAGCCTACAGTCGCCAACACATCGCGATCAGTAGCGCGTTTCCAGCACAGACCAGATCGGAGCCGACCGTGGAAGTAGAGCGGACCGAAGCGGAGCTGCGCGCTGCGCTCAACGCAGCGGACGATGCTTCGGCATCTCCGCTCGAGCGGGCCGAGATGCTGATGGAAATCGCCATGGGCCTGCAGCAGCGCCCGAAGTCTCCCGAGCAGCTGAAGGCGGCGGTGTCCCTCTACGTTCGCGCGCTGCTGGTCTGCCCCGACGATCAGCCGCTGCTGCGGGCGCGGATCAAGGCCCGCAAAGGAACCGCGCTGCAAGCCATTCCCGGCGAGGACATCGAGACTTTGGAGGATGCGCGGCAGGCGCACGAAGAGGCTTTGATCGTCCTGCGCGAACGCGGCAAGCCAGAGGAGCTGGCCGAAGTAGAGATGAATCTGGGCCTTGTCCTGCAGACGCTGGCAGCCGGTGGCCGCGCGCGCATGACGGAGGCGATCTCGGCTTATCAGCGATCGCTGCGCACCTTCGACAAAGCGCGCTTTCCCCGCGAGTTCGCCATTCTGCAGAACAACCTCGCCACGGCCTTTCTCTCCATGGCCATCGGCGATCAGACGGGGAAGATGCGCGAGGCCATGGCGGTCGCCGCCTTCGAGGAGGGCCTGCGGGCGGTGACGCTCATCGACCATCCGGCCGAATACGCCATGCTGCAGAACAACCTGGGCAATGCGCTGCAGTACGCCTCGTCCAGCCACATGGTGGAGAACAACCTGCGCGCGCTCGAGGCCTACGACGAGGCCTTGAAGGTGCGGACGCGCGAGACCATGCCCATGGAGTACGCCAACACCATCGCCAACCGGGCCAACTGCCTGCGCAACCTGCCCGACGACGCCGGCGCTCCCGAGCGGGGCAATCGGGGAAACCTGTTGGCGGCGCGCGCGGCCTATGCCGAGGTGCGGGCCATCTTCGCTGCCCATGGCGAGAGCGCGAAAGCGCGCATCGCGGGAGAAGCGGGCGAGCAGATCGCGCGCGAGATGCTCTCGGAGGCCGTCAATGCCTGAGCTCGTGCTGGTCCTCTTGGTTGGACTCATCGCCTCTGCATTGGGCGGCGCCGTGGGCGGCTTATTGACCGGCGCCAAACAGCTGGGAGCGCAGCTGGCGGCGATGATGGGCGTCTTCTTCGGGCCGCTCGGTGGCTTCGCCGGCGTGGTGATTGGCGCCCTGCTCTTCCAGCTCGTTTTTTGAGAGGCCATTCATGTTCGGCATGGTGTTCGGATCGGCGAAGTCATTCTTCCAAGGGAGGCTCTTCGCCGACAACGGCAAAGCGTTCGGCAGCATCGGAATCGGCATCGCGCTGACTGCCGCGCTCTTCTTGATCGCGCGCAAGCTCGGCATCACGGCGCCAGGCGCGGCGGGCCTCGCGGGCTTGATCGGTGGCGCCGCCCAACCCTTTCTGCTGCGCAACGTGAAGTACCGCTGAGATGCAGGCCGCCGCCGCCATGGAGCCGGAGAAGGATCTGGACGCCCTGCTGGGCGATCTGGCGCGGCTGGAGACGATCTTTGCTAGCTGGGAAGAGGCGCAGCGGCTGGTGGTGACCACTTACGCCGGAGCCATCGAGGCCTTGCAGGGCGAGGCGCTGAAGCGATTGATTCGCGCATTGAAATCAAACCCCGCGGCGCTGTCGGCCATGAAGGGCGCGCTGGCCGACGAGGTGGTCTACGCGGTGCTGCGCCGGCACGGCATCATCAAGGCCAGCCTCACCGAGCGCGTCGAGCAGGCATTGGATCGCGTGCGGCCCATGCTGGCCTCGCACGGCGGCGACGTAGACTTGATCAAGATCGAGCCGCCGCAAGTGCACGTGCGCTTCACCGGCGCCTGCGACGGCTGCCCCGCTTCGATGGTCACCTTCCACGAGGGCGTGAAGAAATCCATCGAAGAGGCCTGCCCCGAGATCACGCAAGTCGTGCAGGCGAAAGGAGCGGCGTCGCATGGACAGGCGCCGATCAGCCCGTTCGCGGCGCTGGGTGTGTGGCGCTTCGCGGCCCGCTTCGCGGAGTTGGCCGAAGGCGCCACCGCCGTGGTGCTCGAAGGAGAAAAGCTGCTGCTGGCGCGGCGCGGAGACCAAGTCACCTGCTTCAAGAACGCCTGCGCGCACCTGGGGCTGACGCTCGACGGCGGCGAGGT
>DATBAA010000129.1:0-9290 GCA_036271755.1 Myxococcales bacterium
TATCGATATCAATGGTTTGTCGGACCTGAACATCACCGTCATCTTCGAGCAGGGCGACGCGCAGGGATATGTCGATATGGCCGCGGCGCTGCAGAAGGCGTTTACCGGTCTTCACGCCAAGGCCTTTGAAGGCGCGACCGCGCGGGCCGTCGGCGAGTCGCTCTTGCAAGCCAAGGTGGGCGCGTCGCTGGTGCCCACGCTGGCAGAGAGCTTCCTCATCACCGCCGGCCTCATCTTCGTGGTCTTCCTGATCATCTTCCGCAGCGGGACGGCGCGCATCCTGGCGATGATTCCCTCCATCTTCGCCATCTTGATGACCTTCCTGGGCATGCGGCTCTTCGGCGCGCCTTTGAACGTCGCTACGATCTTGATCGCCACCACCGTCCTGGGAACGACCGAGACCGATCAGGTGCACTTCTTCCACCACCTGCACGAGAAGGACGGCGCGCCGCTGCGGGAAGCGCTGGTGCACGCGCTGCGCGTCTCGGGCCACGCGATGGTCTTCGCCACCTGCATCAACGCCATCGGCTTCTTGGCCCTGGCGTTCTCCAGCTTCCCCCCGCTGCGCCAGTTCGGCCTGGTCACCAGCGCCGCGTTCTTGCTCGCGCTCCTGGCGGACTTCACCGCCCTGCCGGCGGGTCTGTGGTTGGTAGAGCGCTGGCGGCGTAAAACCGCTGTCCACTAGCCTGTGCCCGACGTCGACAAATTGGCCTACATGTCATACATTCAAGATATGGAGGCTGGGGCGAAAGATCTGCTTGTCGAGGCAGCCGCCCTGCTCTTGGAGGCGGCCAAGGGCAGTCTCTTTATAACGTCACTCAACAAAGGTCTTTTCTACGCAGACCTGCGCGCGATGCTCACCACGGGTTCGGCGATCACCGGAACGACGTACCTCGCGCTTCCTGCAGGGCCTGTGATTGCGAGGTATCAACGCCGCGTGATCGGCGCTCTTGCGGATGCCGGATTGGCGGAACAGGACGATACCGACGCCAAAGGAAAGCCGCTCTACCTCATCGGAAAGCCGGAACGAAAGCTGGTGAGCGCAGAACACGCGAAGATCATCCAGCGTGCGGCTGATTGGGCTAAAGCGAGATCAACTAGCGCCCTGAGCAAATACTCCCACAAGAATCCTGGGTGGACGGCGGCCTATGAAGCCGGACTCAAAGCGGGCCGGTCCGCGCAACCGATCAACATGCGCATCGCCATGCAGCAGATAATGGACGATGACCCATGGATGAGCGAAGAGCCAGACCCCAAGGTTGAAGCCGCCCTCGTTGACGTCGATGAAGAGGTTGGCACGGCTTGGTGAAGCCTGAAGATATCAAATGGGAAGTCTTGAAGTCAGCCGATTCCTGCTCAGGCACGGTGCGGACGAACATGACACCGGCAGAGTACGAAGCAGACAAGGCCGCACTTCAGCAGTTTCTCTGCACGTAATTTCAGCGCTGGTACTTGTATGGACAAGCAAGGCTCGTCAATCTCCCCGATGAAGTCTTCTGCGACTGCGGCCGGCGGCAAAAGGCTCAAGGTTCGATGGGCCATGCCGGGCAGTGGAAAGAGCGGCGGCTTGCGCCTGGCGGTCGCCGTTTATTGCAAAGAGAAGCACGTGAAAATTGCGGGCGCCTGGCTCAGAACCGACAATCCTAGCGATGACGCTTTCGATGCGGCGTTCGGCTTTGCGTAGCTGAGTACGTGTTTGAATATCCCTCGCCGCCGCACGTCGAAACACGGCTTGGGCTCCGCCAACCGCCAGCTCCGCCGTCTCTCCAGGGCCACCGCGACCCTGCTGGCGGCGGCGTTGCTGGCCGCACCGCTTCTCGAGACTGCGCACGAATCGCGCGTTGGCCACATTACCTGCCCCGAGGATGGCGAGCTCATCGACGCGCCCGTCCAGGCGCGGCACGCCCACGCGCGGGAATCGCTCGACGGTCCGCAGCTCTTCCCCGAGCGCGACTCGGCGCCGCCTTCGGGCACCGGGTCTGATCACGAACACTGCATCGTCGCGCTGCGCCGCCATCTGCGCGCCCGGCAGACGGTTGCTCCGCAGCTCTCCGCACCGGTCGAATTCTCCGATGCAGTCGTAGCAGCCGCAGCACTGCCGGTTCTGGCGCGCACCATCGCGCTCTACCGGCTCGCTCCAAAGTCGGGTCCGCCGCAGGCCTAGGTTCGGCTTCTTCGAATCTTCGCCTTGCAGTGAACCTTTGTCGCGGCCTTCAAAGGCCGTGAACTCCTTTGGAGCTCGTACTCATGCGCCCTGTTTTGATCTGCCTTGCCTTGGCTGCCGCCGCGTGCGGTGGCAGCAACTCCTCGAAGTCCAACTCAAACCTCAACTCCGCCTGCCAGCCGGGCACCAGCAGCGCGCTCAACGCCAGCTGCGATCCGGGCTTCAGCAGCACCGCCAAACCCAACGCCATCGGGGTCACCTTCTCGGGCGAGACGCTGGGCGTGAACGGCCTTCCCTTCCAACCCGCCAACCAGGGCGACCCGGTCTTCGTCGACGGCTGGAGCGTCACCTTCGACGAGATCCTGGTCGTGCTGGGCAACTTCCGCCTCGCGCCCGGCGCCACCCAGTCGCCGCAGGCCAACTTCGTCAACACGCCGGTCGCGACCATGCCCGGCCCGTACGTCGTCGACGTGCACAAACCGCAAGGCTTCACCGGCAAGGACGGCGTCGAGCCCGCCGGCGGAATCTTCCTCTGGAGCAATCGCGACGACGGCTCGGCTTTCGACACTTCCACCCGCTACTCGTTCAGCTATGACGTGGAGAAAGCGGCTTATCCGGCGACGCAGGTCAATCTCACCGCCGATCAATTCACCGACTACGACCTGATGGTGCAAAAGGGCTGGAGCAAGCTCTACCGCGGCACGGCCACTTATGTGGGCACCGGAACCTATCCGGACGCTGCCATTCAGGCGAAGTTCGCCGCGCTGCCCAAAACCGTCCATTTCATGTTCGGCTGGGACGACGCCACCAGCGCGCTCAACTGCATCAACCCGGACTTTGGCGACGGCGAAGATCTGGACAACCGCGGCGTGCAGCCCACCTCCAGCGGCACGGTCATCGCGCAAGTGACCCTGCACGTCGACCACGCCTTCTGGGACGCGGTGAAGATCGAAGGCACGCCTCTGCGCTTCGATCACGTTGCCGCCTGGGCGCCCGCCAACACCACCGCCGCCACGCCGTTCGACCTGCGCACCATCGCCGGCAAGCCGCTCGCGACCACGTTTGCCGACGGAACGCCGCTGCCCGATCGCGGACCCATCCAGAACGTGCCCGGCGGATATACGAGCAACCAGAGCAATCCGGCGCAAGTCACACTGAACCTGAACGGCGTTCCGGCCAGCAATCTGCCCGGCATCGCCAACTTCATGGCCTTCAGCGCGCAGTCGCAGATGCACCTGAACGCCGACGGGCTTTGCTACATCGTCGGCCAGCAAGCCGCGGATCCCTACTACTCCCCTGCCCTGCAGTAGTCATGCATATCTCTCTGATTGATTTATTGAAGCATGCGCTGCTCGATCTCAAGGCCTCGTGGGTCATGTGGATCCTGCTCGCGCTCTCGGTGGTCGACCTGATCATCATCCTCGAGCGCGCGGCGTTTCTGCACTCGCTCAAGGAGGACATTCCCAAGCTGGCGGCGGAGCTGGACGTCTTCTTGCGCGGCGGCAAGGTCCGCGAAGCGCTGGGAGCTCTGCAGAAGTCACGCTCTGCCGAAGCGGCGGTGGCGGTGGCAGGCTTGCGCCATGCGGACCTGGGCCCGGCCTCGGCCGAGAAAGCCATGGCCGGCGCCGAGGCCTTGCAGCGCGTGCGCTTGGAGCGCGGGCTGGCCATTCTCGGCACCGTCGGCAACAACGCGCCCTTTCTCGGACTGCTCGGCACGGTCATCGGCGTCATCGAGGCGTTCGAGATCCTGGGCCGGCCCATCGACGCGGCGCAGGCCGCGGCGTCCGGCGGAGCGGCGCAGGCTGCCGCCTCTGCGCTGGCTCCGCAGGCGATCATGTCGTCCATCGCCGAGGCGCTGGTGGCAACCGCCGTCGGTCTCTTCGTCGCCATTCCGGCGGTGGCGGCGTTCAACTACTTCCAACGGCGGCTGCAGACCACGGCCGCGCGGACCGAGGCCTTGAGCAGCGTCGTGCTGGCGCATCTCTCGGCCGAAGTTCCGTTGGCCCAATCCGAGGCCGCTTAGGTGGCGGTGCAAACGAACGGCAACGGCGGCATGATCAACGGCATCAACGTCACGCCGCTGGTGGACGTGATGCTGGTGCTGCTCATCATCTTCATGGTGACGGCGAAGCTCGTCGTAGCGCCGTCGACCGCGCTGGGCGTGCAGCTGCCCAAGGCCGCCAGCGGCGACACCATCCAAGCCATCTTCTCGGTGCAGCTGACAAAGCAGGGCGGCACCTTCGCCGACGGTCACGCGCTGGCGAACGACGACGCGCTGAGCGCGCAGGCCACGCAGCAGCTGACGCTCCATCCGGACTTGCGCGCGGTCATCCAGGCCGACGGCGACGTTGCGCACAAGCGCGTCATCCACGTGATGGACCTGCTCTCGCGGGCGCACGTGAGCAACATCGCCTTCGCGGTGGATAGCACGCCGTGATCGCCCGCGGCCGCAAACGGCGGTTGGTGATTGCGCGGGGAAGCCTGGCCGACGGCGAGCCGCCCTTCGCGGCCGTCGATCGTCTCGGCGCGGGGCACACCGGCCGCGCGCGCATCTACGCGCTCTTGCTCGCGCTCGGGCTGCACGCGGCCCTGGGCGCGGCCGCGGCGCGGCAGCATGAACAGCCGCCGCCTCCCGCGCCGGTCATCGTCCACGCGCAGATCCAGGCGACGCTACAAGCGAAGGCCCCTCCGCCGCCGCCCGTTGAGCCGCCACGTCCGCGGGTTCCAGCCGCTCGCGCCGAGCACTTGTCGCGGGCTCCGCCTGCTCCTGCGCAAGCAGGCAGCGTCATCGCGCAGGCGCCCGACAATGCCCCGGCAGACCTGACCAGCTTCGATCTCGTCGTCGGCCAGGGAACCTCCTACGCCGGCGGCCTCAGCTCTTCGAAAGGCACCAGCACCAAAGCAGTTGAAGGCAACACTGCGAAGATCGGCGGCGTCACCAACGGCGCCGCGCAAGATCTCTCGCGCCCCGCGGGGCTCTTGCGACGCGACTGGTCCGGCTGCCCCTGGCCGGACGACGCGCAGGACTCCGACCTGCGTGAAGCCGCCGTCACCGTCCGCGTCACGGTTGGCAAGGACGGCGCCCTGGAAAAAGTCGACACGCTCAACGCTCCGCCCGGCGGCTTCGACGACGCAACCCACGCCTGCCTCTCGCGCGAGCCCTTCCGCCCCGCGCTCGACGTCAACGGCGCTCCCGTTCCTGACACCCACCTTCTCGTCGTCCACTTCGTCCGATGACCATCGCTCTCTTGCTGCTGCTCGCCCAGACAATCGTCCCTCCGCAGGCCATCGAGACGCCGCCCGCGGCTGCTCCAGAGGGCTCCCCACAGACTGCCACGGTGGTGCTGCTGGTGAGCATCGGCGCGGACGGCGCGGTCGGCAGCGTCTCCGTGGCTGAATCCGGCGGGCAGGCTTTGGACGGCGCGGCCATGGCAGCGGTGATGCGGTGGAAGTTCAAGCCGGCGCTGAAGGATGGGGTGCCGTTCGAAGCGCGCGTGCGCATTCCCTTCCAATTCGAGGCTGCGTCCAGCCAGCCAACGCCCAGCGCCCCGTTGCCGGCGGCCAGTCCGGCACCGGCGCAGCCAACACCTCCGGCGCCGTCCGAGCGCGTGGAGGACGTGACCGTCCGCGGCTACCAGCGCAAAGTCGAGCACGGCGGCAGCGACTTCGTCATCGACGTGGGACAACTCGCGGTCGTTCCCCGCCGCAACGCGGAGAGCCTCCTCGAGCTTGCCCCCGGGATCTTTCTCACCAACGAAGGCGGCGAAGGCCACGCGGAGCAGGTCTTCCTGCGAGGCTTCAACGCGGCGCAGGGCCAGGCCATCGAGTTCACCGTCGGCGGCGTGCCCATCAACGAGGTCGACAACCCCGACAGCCACGGCTACGCCGATACTCACTTCATCATTCCGGAGCTGATCAAAGACTTACAAGTCACCGAAGGCCCGTTCGATCCGAGGCAAGGCGACTTCGCGGTGGCCGGCAGCGCCCGCTACGACCTGGGCGTCAAGGATCGCGGCCTGCGCTTCAGCGGCAGCTTCGGCTCCTACGCGGCCCGGCGCTATCTCGCGCTCTGGGCCCCGCAAGGAGAGCGCGAAGGCACCTTCGCGGCGGCGCAGTTCAGCGAGGGAGACGGCTACGGCGACAACCGCGCCTACAGCTCGGCTACCGCCATGGGCCAATATGAAGGTGAGTTGGGTTCGCGCGGCCTCTTCAGATTGCTCGCGACAACCTATACGACTCACTACAAGTCAGCCGGCGTGGTGCGGCAGGACGACGTCGACTCGGGCCGCATCGGCTTCTACGGCAGCGAAGACCCCAGCCAGGGCGGCGACGCAGTCCGCCATACCTTGTCCTTCGATCTGGAGGCTCCGCTGGGCAACGGCACGGTGGCCGAGCAGGTCTTTCTCACCTATCGAACACTGCGCATCACGGAGAACTTCACCGGCTTTCTCCTCGACACGCCCGAGACCGGCCAGTCGTTCCACACCCAGCGCGGCGATGCGGTGCAGAAGGACTACACGGCCTTCACCGCCGGCTCGCGCGGCAGCGACCGGCTGCGCTTCCGGCTGTTCGACCGGGACCAGACCCTCGAGGCTGGCTACTACGCCCGCTACGATCACACCACGCCCTCCATCGATCGGCTGCGCTTCGGCACGCAGGTTCCCTATCTGAACGACGAGGACCTGATCACCGACACCACCAATATCGCCGGCTATATCGACGTCGATCTCAAGCCATTGAGCTTTCTCACTTTGCGCGGCGGGCTCCGGCAGGAGCTCTTCGCCTATAACGTGGAAGATCTCTGCGCCACGCGCGGCAACTACAAGAACGGCGAGGCGCTGGACGTGCAGTGCCCCGACTATGATCGCGCGGGACCGCGATCACCAACGCAGAGGGTAACCGCGACGGGCCAGGTCCTCGAGCCAAAAGTCATTGCCTTGGTGGACCTTCCTTATAAGCTCCAACTCACTGCCAGCTACGGCGTGGGCGCATCGTCCTTGGATCCGGTCAGCCTGGAGCAAGACGAGAACGCGCCCTTCGTCAAGCTCACCGCCTATGAAGCCGGCGTGCTGGCAAAGGGGCGCTATGGGCCCTTTGATTGGAACGCGCGCTTCATCGGCTATCAAACCAAGGTCGGCGAGGATTTGATCTTCAACCCCGACCTGGGCCGCCTCTCACCCTCCAGCTCGAGCACCCGCACGGGCATCGTCGCCGCGGCGCGCGCCACCTCCCGCTTTCTCGACGAAGCCGTCTCCTTCACCACCACCCACCCGGTCTTCGATGTCGACGGCACGCTGGTTCCCTATACGCCGCTGGTCATCGGCCGCTCGGACACCGCCTTCAATGCACAGTTGCCGTGGACGCTCACCGGACGGCCGCTGCTGGGTACGCTCGGATTCGGCGCCGGCTATATCGGCAAGCGCTCGCTGCCCTTCAGCCAATTCTCCTCTCCCACGCTGCAATTGGACGCCTCCGCCCAGCTGCGTTGGCGGTTTCTCGCCCTCAAAGCGCAAGTCACCAACCTGACCAACGCGCAATTCCCTTCCAGTGAGCTCTTCTATGCCTCGGACTTTCACAGCCGATCTTTTCCAACCTTGGCGCCCGCCGCCCACTTCACCGCCGCGCCACCCCGCATGTTCCTCTTCACCGTCGAAGTCGCGCTCGACTAAGGGGATTCCATGAGATTGCTCCTCTGCCTCGCCCTGCTCTCTTGTGGCACGACCGGCGGCGCGCTGGTGACCATGCCCATGAGCATCAAGGGCGTCCAAGGGCCGCTCACCTTCACCACCAACACCGGCTGGACGGTGACGCTCACCACCGCCAAGGCCGCGTTGGGTCCCTTCTATTTCAACGCCTCGCCGCCCGACATGCAGTCCTTCCGCAACGGCACCGTCCTCCTCGAGGCCACCGAGCAGGTCGTGGTGGACGCGCTCGACCCGACGCCGCGCGCGGTCACCGGCGGCGCCGACGGAGAGACTGGGACGGCGGTGTCGGTGGAGATCGATCTCTTTGCGCAGACGCCTTCGTTCGGCACCAACAACTTCGGCCTGGTCGAAGGCACCGCGAGCAAAGACGGCGTCACCGTTGCGTTCAGCGGGCCGCTCTCCATTCCGGCGTTGACCGACGCTTCGCTGCAGACCACGCAGAAGCCATTGCTCGCGCAGGAGCGCATTCGCGGGGCGGCGGTCTCGCTGAACATCACGCCCGAGCCGCAGTCGCTGTTGCTGCAGGTCGATCCGACGCACTGGTTCGACAGCGTCGATTTCTCGCAGCTGGCCGGCGGCACCTGGGACCTCCACAGCGCCATCTTGAATGCGCTCGTCCAGGGCGTTCAGCAGGAGAGCGGCGTCTACTCATTCTCGCTCGCCGCGCGTTGAGCAGGTCAGGGCTTTGGTTTGGCGGCGAGCTCCGCGGCGTCGGTCACCGAAGGCTGGCGGGCATCGAGCAGGATGCGGCGAATGGTGTCCGCATGCTCCGTCTGGGCTTCACCCTTCTCCTCGAAGCGCTTGCGCAGGTGCTCGCCGGTCCCGGACGCGAGGCGCCGCGCCACCGTCGACGACTCTTCCAATGCGCGCACCGCCGCCCAGAGCGCGCGCTCTAGCGCGTCAGCCTGCTCGGCCGCGATGCTCTGCAAGGAGAACGCATGCCCCACATGGCAGCGAAACGACTGATGGCCGTACAGCTCCGTCTCCGTCAACCTGCCTTGACAGAGCGGACAGACGAAGGCGGAAGGCTCTCCCAGCTCGGTTCCCTCCAGCTCTTGGATGGCGCGCGGCACCGCGGACGGCCACGCCTCCGGAGGCTCGCCGGCCAGCCGCGAGAGGAGCAGGCCAATGTCCCGGGCCGGCGCGATGTGATCGACCTGGATGTGATTGAGCGCGCTCTGGGGCATCGAGGGCTCGGGCGCCTCTCGCGGATTCTGCACCACCGCGAGGCCGTTGCGCGCCTTGACGGAGAGCAGCCCCGAGGTGCCGCAGTCGAGGAGGCCGCTCAAGACCACACCCACCACCGCGGGCCCGTAGGCCACGGACGCGCTGCGGAAGAGCACGTCCGCCGACGGCCGCTGGTTGTTCTCTTTAGGGCCGCGCAGCACGTGGACATAGCCGGCGCGAATCACCAGGTGATT